>JAZDDD010000456.1:0-8191 GCA_036679545.1 Gemmatimonadota bacterium
GGTGAGTGTTGAGCGTTGAGTGTTGATTAGGCGCTACTCATCCGCCTTCGGCTCTTCGTCCTTCCCATGCATGTCCACCATACCACTGCCTCCGGCTGCGCCGATCATACCCATGAGGTTGGATGAATTCAACGAATCCGCCAAACTTGACGGCACCACCATCAACGACCCACGTTTCACGATACTCTCATAGAGCATGTTCATTGCACGGAGATTGAGCGCGATGGGATTCTCGCTGTACGTCTCTGCGGCGGCGACGAACTTCGATGCGATTTCCGTTTCGGCGGTGCCGAGTATGATGCGGGCCTGACGTTCTCTCTCGGCTTGAGCTTGGCGTGACATTGCCTCTTCCAACGCCTTCGGAATGATGACGTCACGTATTTCTACCGACTGCACCTGAATACCCCAATCGTGCATCTTTTCATCAAGTGTCGATTGGAGAATGCGCCCTAACTCTTTGCGTGATTGGATCAATTCGGCGAGATCGTGCTTGCCGATGGCATCGCGCAATGCAGTTTGCGCCGCCAGCACGACGGCCTGTTGATAGTTCTGCACCTCCAATGCCGCACGTTCAGCATCGTACACAACCCAAAACGCAATGGCGTCCACGTTGACTGGCACAGTGTCTTTTGTGAGGCAGGACTCAGCTCCAAAATCCGTAGTGCGAATGCGCTGATCAATGTGATAAGGGATACGATCCACAATAGGGATAACAGTGAACAAACCCGGGCCACGAAGACCGCGGTACCTACCCATCCGCAACACGACTGCCTTCTCCCATTGATCAGCAAACTTCAATGACGCGCCGACGAACGCTCCCGCGAGCCCTCCAACCACGGCCGGCACCCAGGCAACGGCCGCGCCAAGAGGCAACAACAAGGAGAGACCCGCTATGCCCAAACCGGCCACGACGCCAGCCGCCACAGCTGGTGCCGGGTAACGGGTGTCGTTCGGTGAGTTGGTCGGTACGGCACTGTTCGCCTTTACGGGGAGGTAACTCTTCGTCATCTGGTCCTCTCATTGCCACGTTTAGATCGACGTAGTTCGGTCAAAGCATCCATCACGTCGTCCATGGTGAATCCAAGTTGTTCCGCCCGCGAGATCGCACGCCGACACACCATCACCAGCATCCGCTCGCGCTTGAGTGAGTCGGTGTCCGACCGGCGAATTCCCACGATCGTCCCCACACCGCCCTTCCGAACCACGATACCCAACAACTCCAGTTCTTTATGTGCCCGAGCTACCGTGTTCGGATGTACACCGAGATCAATAGCCGACTGGCGGATCGTCGGCAAACGGTCACCCGAGTCCAGTGAGCCGTCAGCCACCTGCTCCCAGACAGCATCCGCAATTTGTCGATATAAGGGCTCGCGCCGGGACGGATCAAGCGGGATGTCCAGCGCACTGATCTTTTTCGAGTTCACGTTGGTCATTCCGCATGAACGGGATCGCAATCAGGAATAAAACCGAAACAAGTACACTTCACCACGGCCACGACCTCAAACGGAGTTCGGTGGGACGAGAACCTGCCCATTGCGTCCGCGTAAACCTTTATGTGTCAATAGTTTGCGGTATGATGCAATTGGCCCACCACTTACGAAACAGACAATAAGCGTTTTGCGATAGAAAATGGCCAGTCGAAAGTCACAAGAATCAAGGAGGCAATCGCTAAGGGGCTGAACGGGCGGTTTTTGGGGTTATTGGACCCGAGAGGACCTGCGAGACTAACGTAAGAGCTTGACCACCCACCTTATTTCAGGATCTCGATTTTGGTCTTCACCCAACCAATCTCGCCCACACGAACCAATTTCGTGACGAGCCCAAGCAGCATACCCGGATGCCGGACGATTCGTGCAACATCCACGACGTTACTATCGAGTTGTTGTATGGCGCGTTCGCGACTACCCTCGTGTAGCTCCGCCAGACGCGTGGCAACGGACCATGCTTCGTCTCGCGCCTTGTTCATGCTGAAGTTGATAACGGCATCCTGCACATCGCCAAGGTAGCGATTGAAGAACCGCAGCGTGCGCCAAATCTGCGCGAGTTCGCCCTGCACCTCTCCCACAAGATCGGCAAGCACCTGATTGATACGGTTGAAATCGTCGTGCAGGTCGTGGAGGTGTGACGTTTCAACGGTTTGGGCGGCGGCGATACCGAGATCCAAGTTAATGTGCGCGTTCATGCCTAACAGGAGGTGTTGCAGAACAATGGGCCACCACTGATCCGTGACGCGAAACGCATAGTGCCACGCGCGTGTGGTTGGCGCTCCTTGCCGATACCGATCAAACGCATCTAGGTACCGATTCGCAAAGATGACATCCAACCGCTCCATGCGCTCGTCGTCATCGAAGAAATCTCCCTTGTCGATTTTTTCTTGTACGGCGACGGTGACTTTGCGATATAACGCGGGAAAGTAGCCGAGTCTCGATTTGTTTTGTAACGACCACTCAATGATCTCGTCGAGACGGGCGATGACGTCTTTGATGGTTGTAGGTGTTCCAGATGAAATATTAGCTGTCATTTCGCGTTGTTGGCTAGAATGAAAACCCGGCCCGCAAGATGAGCGCCTGGATGGCCTGATCGGTTGCGCGCTCACCATTGACGAAGCCATCGCCGTCTTGCCCACCAATGGGCGCGCCGACATTTGTCACGGCGACAAAAGCCATGTTTCGCTCTGGGGCAATCCAGGCAACGGCAAACCATAAACTGTTGCTGCCGGAATGCGCCAATGTCCGGCCACGTGCCCACGTGCGCTGATCGACTCCCCACCCCAAGGCGTAACTCGTTTCGGGCGCCGCCGTGTGAAGTTTTTCCCAAGATTGCGCGGACAAGTAGTCGGACGAATCGCGTAGACCTTCTAAGTGTTCGGCGAGAAACTTTCCGTAGTCTTCGAGGGAAACATGGACGGTGCCGGCTGGACCAAACGCCGCCGGGTTGTCCGCATTAACATTGGGCTCCTGCGGCACAACTGTCGTGTTGTTGGAAATCGTGTGGCCCCTTGGTTGATCCGGTGGCGAACCCACTGTCCCCGGCGGGCCAAAACCGGCGGAGTTCATGCCAAGTGGATCGAACACCTCAATCCGCATGAGTTCCTCCCACGATTGACCGGTGAGTTCTTCCATCATCGCACCAGCAATCACATACCCGGCATTGGTATAGCGATGTTCGCCTCGAATACCCACCGGTTCTAACGACAACAACTCAGCCGACCACCGTCTCCGTTGCTCAGTAATAGGGGCTGGGTCGGTGCGAAGCGTGGGCCACGAGGGTGTGGTAGTCACGTCCACCGGGAGCCGCGACGTGTGATACATCAGCTCGTCGAGCCGCACGTCCTCGTATTCCGGGCAAATCACGCCAACGAAGTCAGGAAAAACGGCCGCCACGGTTGTGCCCCAATCGAGAATACCCTGTTCCACCAGGCGTGCGGCAAGGGTCGCGGTCATGGCTTTGGTCAGCGACCCCACGTGCCACAAATCGTTACCCTGAACGCGGTCCGCAAGTCCTTGGACCCGCAGGCCAAACACCACCGCATCACGGCTCACGACACCACTATCGACAGTCGCTGCGAGGGCCCTTACACCTAACGCGGGAACCAAACGGCTCGCGGCAATCGTGTCCAGCACCGACGGGAGGAGGGCGTCGGGCTCTTCACCAACCGCTCCGACACCAGCGAGATCATTCCCACCACATCCGCCGACACCCGAGCTGGTGAGTCCTAGAAGGAATACGGAAGTCAAGAAACGCCCGGTCAACAATACCACCTGGATCAAGTTCATCAGAACGATGACGTGACCAACGCCGAATTGCCACCCGGGCCGTCACATCACTCGCTCCGGAGCACCTCCAGCGGATCAACACGACTTGCCCGCAAGGCCGGCAGATAACTCGCGGCGACCGCTACCGCTAGAAATACAACAAAAGCCCCGATCAACGTCAGCGGATCCAGCGGGCTCACGCCAAAAAGGAGGGAGGCCATTGCCTGACCGGTCACGACCGCGATAATGATCCCAAACACCAGCCCGACCACACCAAGCTTGAAGCCCTCTCCAATAAACAGACGGCGTACCTGGGCGCCGGTTGCGCCAAGCGCTATTCGCAGTCCGATGTCTCGGCTTCGTTGGACAACCGAATAGGAAATGACCCCATAGATGCCAAGCGCCGCAAGCAAAAGTGAGGCAACGCCTAACACCGAAAGAGCAACGGACGGAATACTCCACAATAGGGTTCCCTGTCCAACAATGTCGCTCATCGGGTACACGGATACCGGCAAATTTGCATCTTCCTCAAACATTGCCTGTCGTACGGGCTCGCCTAGCGCGTTCGGTGTCGTGGTGTTCCGAGTCACGACAAACCTGCGGCGATTTTGTGTTCGGTAGATGCTGCGGTACACTGTCGCCTGCGAGGGCATCGCCACGCTTTCGTGCTTTATGTCGCCCACCACGGCGATGACGGTGGCCGTGCGCGGATTACGGGCATCGCCAATCATCAGCGGCTGTCCCACTGCATCGCCGTCAGGCCAGTATCTTTGTGCAAGTTGGCCACTAATGGCCACCACCTCTGGTGCGTTGGGGTTATCGCTGGGTGCGAAGTCGCGGCCAATATCAATCGGAATGTCCATCGCCACAAAATATCCAGCAGACACTGAAAACTGATGTGCAATCGGCCAATCATCGAGTCCCGCTGGCCGTTGATCCGGACGAGCGAACTGTGTGCTATGCAATTCGTTGTTCATGGGCAGCACGCTCGTTGTTGCTACGTGCTGGACGCCGGGGATTGCCTTCAGACGATCGGTCACGCGGTCATAGTATGCGGTAAGCAAGCTTCCGTCAGCATAATCCGCCGCCGGAGGCGACGTCTCCACAATCAGCAGGGATTCCGAGTCAAACCCCAGTTCGACATCCTTGATGGCAAGAAAGCTGCGGACCATTAGTCCCATCCCGCTTATCAACACGACGGCTAAAGCAACTTCGGAGACCACAAGCGCGCGACGTGCCCGCAATGACTTGCGGCTCGACCCCCCTCGACCACCATCCTTGATTGTATCCATCAGGTTTGCCCGTGAAACAGCCAGGGCCGGAGCAAGACCAAACAACAACGGGGTCGTGGCGGTCAGGAGCACCGTGAACAGTAAGACCGTTCCGTCAACGGAGACGTCCCCGACGCGAAAGAGTCCTTCTGGTATGGCCGACCCAAGAAGCGGGGCACCCCAAAACGCAAACAAGACTCCGACAAGCCCACCGACGCCCGCTAACAATATGTTTTCCGTCATAAGCTGCTGCACGATACGACCACGACTGGCGCCAAGTGCTGAGCGCACGGCTGTTTCGCTTGTACGCGCACTTGCACGGGCAAGACTCAAACTGGCCACGTTGAGACACGCAATCACGAGCGCGAAGGTTACAGCAGCTAGCAGTATGGCAAATGTGATTCGCAAAATATCCCAGACGAAATTCAGAGCCTCACGGATCGGCTTGACAACAATCGCAGAAAACTCGCCGTCGGCGGCGGGGTATTGCGCCGCCAGGTCCTGATGGATCAAATTCAGTTCATTTGACGTTCGGCGACGGTCGATACGAGTTGGGTCGTCCCGCATGGGAAGCCAAAGGTCGACGCCACCAAATGGAAACGTGAACTGTTGGGGCATGACACCAACAACATCATAGAGTGCGCCATCCAACGTCAACGTTTTCGAAACCATTTCAGTATCCCCACCAAATCGCCTTTGCCACAGGCCGTGCCCGATCACAACCACGTTCGCGCCACCGGGGCCACCCTCACCGTCCACAAAAACCCGGCCGATACGCGCTGGTGCCTGCAAGACAGAAAACATATTGTCTGTCACAACACCGTAGCTAACCCGCTCAGGGTCCCCCGCACCGGTCACGTTGCCAATGCTGTACCGATACATACCCATGGCATCGAACGCTTGACTACGTGCTCGATAGTCTTCGAACATCGACGGGGAGAAACGGGCCATGTCGAATCCGGATTCCGGATCGAGATGTCCAAGTTGGACAATGTTGTCGGAGTCGCCGTACGGTAGGCTCCGCAAGAAGTAGGGATTGATCAAACTGAACACCAACGTGTTGGTGGCGATGCCAAACGCCAGGGTCAATACCACCAACACCGAAAAACCCGGCGAGCGTCGCAGCGTCCGTATCGCATATCCAACATCTTGTTTCAATGAATCGAACATTCGGTGACCTCCACCGCGTGAACGTGAGGGAGCCAATCCAAAGAATCGCCGGACACTGGCGGTGAGCCGTGTGGTCGTCACAGCCAACTTGTGCCGCGAACGGGACGCCAGGTGCTTAGTGGCGTCTTCCAGCGAGTCATAAAACTCTCTGGCACTCCCGGGACGACCTTGACGTTGCAGCGACATTGCCTTGGCCACTGCCTCCGCGAGCTCTGGAGGAACATGTACCGCATGTTGTGATAGTTGTGGAACTTTTGTGGTGAATCGCTGTGCAACGACCTGCGCTGTGTTGGTGCCCGTGAAGGGCGGATATCCCGTGAACATCTCGAACACCATGCAAGCCAGACTGTAAACATCCGACCGAGCGTCCAAGTCACTCTCACCGCTGGCTTGCTCGGGGCTAACATAGGCCGGTGTCCCGGCAGACGAGTCAATCTCCTGACGCCGACCCCACTCCAACGCCTCGGCATGCACCGCTCGCGAGATGCCGAAGTCGGCGACAAATGCGTGATCGCCGGAAAGAAGAATATTTTCGGGTTTGATGTCGCAGTGTAAGACTTGATGATCGTGAGCGTGTTCGAGTGCGTCGGCCACGCAACGTGTGACCGACACGACTTCTTCTGCCGAAAGGCGGCCTACACGACTCAAACGATCGCGTAGGGAGCCATTTCTTATAAATGGCGTGACATAATACGGAAAACCGGCCGCTTCATCCGCATCAAAGACGGGGAGGATGTTGTGATGTTGCAACCTGGCGGTATACCTGATTTCCTTTATGAATTGTTTGATACCAATGCCACTCACGGCCTCAGGGCTCACTACTTTGATCGCCACCACACGACCCAATTTGATATCCCTTGCAGCGAAAACGGTCCCCATGCCGCCCTGCCCGATTTCGCGCTCGATGAGATAACGATCCGCTAACGCTGCTCGAAAGTCAGCTGGGGATCCTGGAGCGGGGTCCGGATCGACTTCGAACAGCTCGTCAAACGGCACACGGAATACTTCAAGCATCCTATCACGGGTGCGTGCCGACGGATGTGGATGGCGTCCGTTGACCAGATCCGACCAGTGGCCCCTCGAGAGCCTGAGCTTCATGGCCCAATGATTTTGCGTCAGATTGCTGCGGGCAATCAGGTCATGCAGCCTGCCGAGCTTGAGCCGAACACGCACTCTACGCGCCACCGTGCGAAGGGAAGAACCGATACTTCTTCCACCAACGAATGCTTACGCTGCCCGGTTTCACAGGACAAGCCAAAAGTGTTCGGAGAGGTTCGGAGCTACGAGCGTTCCCGCTCGTCAACGGGTGTTGCTCGCAAGTTGCAGTCGCACTACACCGAGAATCGTCCCCCCTGGCGAGTCCTCAAGATAGTGCCTAAGCTTCACTTAGCGTTCGCATCGGGGTAGCGACGTCGTGATGGATTACAAGGCCTCCCAATGGCAACTCGGAGGGACTCGATTGTTGGGTAGCGGCACTGGCATCTGGCGATTCTTGTCATTTTCGTGGCTCGCCGTCGCGCAAGTCCTCATCCAGTCAGGTTGCGTCTTTGACGGTTTGACCGGTTCCAGACCGGACTTGGATGCCATTGGCTTCTCCATTGACGGGCCGGACACTGTCGGAATCAACGACACGCTCAATTTCACGCTGAAAGACAGGATGGGGTTCCCAAGTGGGGATAACGAGGGGCCGTTTCCGGTGGTGTGGTCCGTGGAAAAACGCGCAAAGGCAGCGGTCACGAACGCTTCATTTGTCGCGATTGGCATTCGAGACACGGCATTTGTCGTTGGGGTGGACACCGGAACCACGCGGCTCATTGCGCGATTGGTGGCTCCCGAACTTGGCAATGGGATCGCCGATACGATGGATATCACCGTAGCCCCCGAACTCGTATTCACCACCTCGGGTCAGCCGCCAAACGAGATCAATACGAATGATAGTTTCACGGTGGCCGTCACCATTCTCGATGGCCGTCGAGAGCCCGTGGATTTACCGCT
>JAZDDD010000457.1:0-3151 GCA_036679545.1 Gemmatimonadota bacterium
TACTTCATGCATTTGCGATGGGAGGGTATGCGCATGCGGATATTTGCCATTGCGCCGCTACCACTCACTGTCATCATCGTTATTGCTGTCATAACGGAGTTTCGTTGGTAAGCGTCGCGCTGAGTCGAACGCAGGCTGCGGACTTCGTCGAGCTCACAAAACCACGGATTGTGACCATGGTGATGGTCACCGCAGCAGCGGGATTCTGGATGGCGGGGCCGTCGCTTGCACAGGCCATGAGTTTGTTCCACTTGCTGGTTGGTACGATGCTGGTGGCCGGTGGCGCAAACGCTTTGAATCAGATCATCGAACGCGACGTAGATGCAAACATGCGGCGGACACGGAACCGCCCGTTGCCAACTGGGCGAGTCGATGTTGGGGCGGCGCTTGCGTTTGCGTTGCTCATCGGAACCGGTGGTGTCTTGTACCTCTGGGCCACGCTGAACGCGATGACGGCGGCGTTGGCGGCGTTGACCCTGGCCAGCTACGCATTCGTGTACACCCCGCTCAAACGTAAGACGACGGTCGCGACGTTAATCGGGGGTATCCCGGGTGCCCTCCCGATCGTAGGTGGTTGGACGGCCGTCACCGGTGTTATCCACGCCGAGGCGTGGATACTTTTTTGGATCTTGTTCCTCTGGCAATTGCCCCACTTCTTGGCGCTCGGCTGGCTATTCAGGGATCAGTACCGTCAAGCCGGTTTCAAAATGTTGAGCGACAACGATCCGGAAGGGCATGTGACCTTTCTCAACGCGACGGTGTACGCAGCCGCCCTCGTTCCCGTTAGCATGGCACCAACCGTACTGCACATGGCGGGTGGTTGGTACTTTGTGGGCAGTCTGTTGCTCTCGGGCTGGTTTGTGGCGCTGTCCGTGCGCGCCTTCAGGCGGAGGGACGATGCCGGTGCAAAGAGCCTATTCAAGGCCTCACTGGTCTACCTGCCGGCTTTGCTGTTGCTCATGAGTGTGAATCGCATCGGGTGATCGGTTTCCATCGGCTGCTCATTGGCACCGCAATCGTATTCTCTGTTGCCTTGGCGGTTTGGCTATTCTTTGCGTACCGGTCAAACGGCGCGTTGTCGTACATCGTACTATCGTTTTCGTTTCTGGCCGCGGCTGGCGGACTCGCGTACTACCTACACAACCTGAGCCGGTTTCTGCATCGTTGAGTGTTAGGTGGAGCGCTTCCTCGACACGGCAAGGGCAATCGATAACAAGGATAGACCCATTGCGGCAGCCGCAATCGCAAATGCTCCCCAACTACTGATTTCAGTTGTCCCCACGATTTGAATAACGGGTGGTGGCGCCGAAGCTCCGTCCCGAGTGTTCCACTCGTGGAGGGATCCGTCACTCTTTGTAACCGTGACGGGGAAGATGAGCTGCTTTTCCCGAACGTCCGGGCCCGTTCGCCCAAAAAATGAAAATTCCAGGAACTCCCAACGACCGAGGTCGCCGCCCGTCCACTCGATGTACTGTGGGGTTGTCTCCGTGGCGCGTTCTAGTGTGATGGACCAATTTATCAGAGGCTCCACACCGAGGATGTCGAACGCTTCAGGCACATCCAGGCGGACGGCCACCGTGGACACATCGGTCTGGTTAACAACCCGGACAGCCACGCGCTCCCAAGCGGCTGGTCGAATGGTGGTTGGGTGTATGGCAACTTGGGCGGATGTGCTCCCTGCCAGGGAAGCTGACAAAAGGAACGTGATGATCGACACTCTCATAGTCGGGCAGATCTCTCTTGTGGGGATGGACGGCGGGCGCTGAATTCTAATGCCGTTCAACCGTGGGCACGAGAGCACGGGAGGCTTGCAGACTCCCAACCAAGTCATCCTTGGAACGCGGAGTTCGCGTTTGGCCCTTTGGCAGACCAATCGTATCATCCAGGCGTTTACCGCCGTATCACAGAGCATCAAGTTTGAAACAGTTCCCATCGTAACTTCTGGTGACGCTGCCGTAGGTGTCATCTCGGCATTGGGTGTGGTGGGCGTTTTCACACGTGAGTTAGAACTAGCCTTACACGCCGGGAAGATTGACGTTGCTGTTCATTCTTTGAAGGATCTACCAACCGCACAACGTGGCGGTTTGAAGTTGGGAGCCGTATGCGTACGCGAAGACGTGCGTGATGTATTGATCAGCGAGGGGATACCGTTCGACGAGCTTCCCGCGGGGGCCAGGGTAGGTACGAGCAGCCCGCGACGTGTGGCTCAGCTGCGTGCCCTAAGGACGGACCTTCGGTTTGAACCAATGCGGGGCAATGTTGAAACCAGACTGGAAAAGGTGCGGACCGGTCAAGTCGATGCCACCGTGTTGGCGGCGGCAGGTCTTCTCCGGCTGGGACTCGAGTCTCGGATAACCGAGTACTTTGCGGTGGACCGTGTGACGCCAGCACCGGGTCAGGGTGCGCTAGCCGTCCAATGTCGCGGGGATGATACCGGGATGCTCCGACTCCTTGAAGCTATCGACGAACCTGCGGTCCGCGCAGCGACGGAGGCGGAGCGTGAGTTTCTCGATATACTGGAAGGTGGCTGCACCGCTCCAATCGGTGCGTACGCGCACATTATGGGTGACGACCTGCACATGACGGGCGTGGTCGTGTCGATGGACGGTGTGAAAAAGATTGCGGTCGAGGTGCGTGGATCCGTTACGGATGCCAAGTCTTTAGGACGTGAGGCCGCAAAACAAGCATTAGCACGGGGAGCTAAGGGGTTAGTACGTGAGTGACCTGACCGGCAAGCGAGTGATTGTCACCAGGCCGGCGGCGCAGGCGGCTTCGATGTGTCGTGCTCTTGAGCGGGAGAACGCCCAGCCCATCCTGTTCCCGACCGTTCAGATCGTTGCTCTTAAAGCCAACACCGAACTCAAGCGGGTCTTCCAAGCCTGGGATTCCTTTGATTGGGTGATATTTACCAGTGTCAACGGTGTCAAAATATTTTATGACCGGGCAAAGCTGACGGGGGTGAGTCTTTGTCAGCGGTCGGGCCGCCCAAGGCTTGCCGCTATTGGTCCTGCCACCGCGCAAGAAGTCGTGGCTCGTGGTGGCACCGTTGGATGCATTCCAGATGAGTACGTTGCCGAGGGAATCGTCCAGTGTTTGGGAGATGTCGGCGGTCAACGCATCTTACTCCCGCGTGCAAAGAGGGCACGAAAAG
>JAZDDD010000458.1:0-3927 GCA_036679545.1 Gemmatimonadota bacterium
CGGCCCATCCCAGTTTGCCGGCGCCATTGCATTTGCCAGTTCCGGTTCCGGCGTACCGGGTCCCCACGCATCCCAATTGCGTCGCGGACCGATTGCCCCGCGTGGTTGATCGGGACGGATACTTTTCCGCACGCGACTCACCAAGTCAAGCCGCGACAAACCGAGATATTGTGACTCCACGTAGAGTGTGCGGTTGTCTGTCGTGTCAACGAGATTCAAGAAGCCGTCGCCACCGCCGGTTTTGAACCAGTCGTCAAAGACAATTCCCTCACCACGATATGTGGCGCTTGGTCCGCTCCAACTCCCATTGTCTTGCAAACCACCATACACACGATATGGCTTTTGCATATCGTAACTGACACGATAAAACTGACTGAGGGGAAGATGACGCATGTAAAGCCACGTAACCGCACGATCGTACGAGATGCCGAGTCCACCGTCATCACCCTTGATGACATGACGTGAGTCGTTTGGGTTCACCCAGAGTATCCGGTCATCTCCGTGGAGCGATTGTTGGGCCCGTTGGAAATTTCGACCACCATCGTCGGAATAGCTGAACGAGTTCTGCATGTAGATACGTTGATCGTCGCTCGGATCGATGAGCGGTTGGCTGGCATACATGGGTCGTGGATTCCAGTCGCTCATGAATTCCCAGGTCTCGCCCTTGTCTTCAGACCGGTAGACACCCGCTCGACGCTCGTTGTACGCGGTCGATGCGTTGTAACGCCAACCCTGTTCAACCGAAATCACCACGATCCGTGGATCGTCCCTATAAATGGAAATACCAATGCGCCCCACGTCGCCTTCCGGCAAACCCGTGCTCAGTTCCCGCCACGTTTGCCCACCATCCGTCGATTTAAATAGCCCGCCGCCTGGACCACCACCATGGAAGCCATACGGGCGGCGTCGTCGTTGATATTTTGCGGCGTACATGATGTTGGGGTCGATGTGATCGATGGCTACATCGACAACACCGGTGTTTTCGTCACCTTCGAGCACACGACTCCAGGTGTCGCCGCCATTGCGTGACATGTACAATCCGCGTTCCTCGTTGGGTCCCCACAGGTGTCCCATGGCGGCAACGAAAACGATGTCCGGATTGTCCGGATGCATCGCGATACGACCAATGTGGTGACTGTCGCGCAAACCCATATTTTGCCACGTCTCTCCGCCATCCGTCGATTTATACACACCATCGCCCCAAGACGAACTCTGCCGGTTGGCTCGCTCGCCCGTACCGACCCATACGATATTGGTGTCGCGCTGATGGATGGTCATTGCGCCGACCGAATGCGTGGCTTCTCGGTAAAATACCGGTCTGAAGGTCACACCGTTGTTGTCCGTTTTCCAAACACCGCCGGTCGCGGACGCGACGTAAAACGTGTAGGGGTTGGACTCCACCACAGCGAGGTCCACAACACGCCCGCTCATCGTCACGGGGCCAATCTCCCGGAAGGGTAAACCGGCCAAGGCTTCCGAGGTAACGGTCTGAGCGACGCACAGTTGCGGAACGATGAGGCTGGCGAGTAACAGCGCGCGGTGTGTCTGCATAATTCGAGAGTCTTGTTGGAGTGCGGTAAACATAAACCGGGTCTGGCGTGAGCGAAAATCTGGGGCCACTAAATCTGTGGCCACTAAATCCACTAAACAAAAAAACAAGAAAGACCGGAAGAAGCGGAGCGGGGGTTTGTGGATTTCGTGGATTTAGTGGCAGAAAAAACGCGTTCCGTGGCGCCACTCAATGATGCTGCCGGCCGCCCACGTTCTAGCGGCTACATCCCCGGGCCATGTACCTTGTTGACCCGTGCATCAATCGCCACCAATCTGAGTTGCTATGACAAACACTTGCCTGACGTTCACCGCCCTCGCCATGATTCCCGTGTCCGGTGCGGCCGCACAGATCGAATATGACGTTTCGTTTCCGAACGCCGTGCATCATGAGGTGGAGATCACGGTTACCGTTCGCGACCTGCCCGCTGGCGCGCTCGGCATGCGACTAAGTCGTTCCTCTCCCGGTCGATACGCTCTTCACGAATTCGGGAAAAATGTTTACAACGTGCGTGCGGTGGACGGGAATGGACGGTCGCTCGCGATTCACCGGCCGGATCCATATCAGTGGGATATTACTGGACACAATGGCACGGTCAAAGTTTCCTACACGTTGTTTGCCGATCGAGGCGGTGGGACGTACTCACAGATCGATGAATCCCATGCGCACATGAATATGCCGGCCACGTTCATGTGGGCCAAAAACATGGACGATCGTGAGATTCGCGCCGTCTTTCACCCACCGGCCGGTTCAAATTGGCGGGCGGCCACACAGCTCTTCCCAACGTCTGAAGCCATGACCTTCACGGCACCAAGTCTACAATACTTCTTGGACAGTCCAACGGAGCTGAGTGACTTCATGTTGCACGAATGGAGTGTCGGAGATGACCCAAACCCGTATACCATACGCCTGGCTATGCATCACCTCGGCACGGAGGACGAATTCCACCACTACGCCGAGACGGTCGAAGCGGTGGTGGCTGAGCAGATTGAGGTTTTTGGGACGCCCGCTGCATATGATGTGGGCACCTATACCTTTATAGCCGACTACCTGCCGTGGGTGTCCGGCGATGGCATGGAGCATCGCAACTCCACGATACTCGCCAGCACTGCATCGTTGGCGACCGGTGCCCTGCGCCTGTTGGGTACGGTGTCGCATGAGTACTTCCATTCATGGAATGTGGAACGCATTCGGCCCAGCAGCCTAGAACCGTTCGATTTTGAACGTGCCAATATGTCGCGCGAGCTTTGGTTTGCCGAAGGCTTCACGAGTTACTATACACCGCTGTTCATTCGCAGGGCGGGTGTGACGAGCAACGAACAATTCGCGTCCGCGATGTCCGGCCGTCTCAACACCGTCACGACTGCACCGGGCAGACAGTTTTTCAACGCGGTCGAGATGAGTATGCAGGCGCCCTTCGTCGATGCGGCATCGGCAATCGACCCGAACAACAGATCAAACACGTTCATCTCGTACTACACCTGGGGTGCGATGATCGGATTGAATCTGGACCTCACGCTACGGATCCAATTCGAAAAGACACTCGACGACTACATGCGTTTAGTTTGGGAAAGACATGGGGCAACCGAGATTCCGTACGATGTCTCCGATCTGCAACAACTTCTCGGAGAATTTTCCGGAAGCGCCAGCTTTGCATCCACATTTTTTGACAATTTTGTTCGTGGGCAAGAGATTGGAAACTACGAAGCGCTGTTGGCGCGGGCGGGTTTCCTTGTTCGCAAGCGGAACGCCGGTGAGCCCACGTTGGGTCAAGCGCAATGGCGCTTCGATGCACGGGGTGCCACGATCACGAGTGGAACACTCGTTGGTACACCTCTCTACGAAGCCGGTGTGGACCGCGGCGCGCGCATCATCTCGATTGATGGTCAATCGTTTGCGAGTGCCGATGAGCTTACCGAGATTTTACGTGCCAAGTCCCCGGGAGAACGAGTCGCAATTGCATACGAGAACCGAGGGCACAGTGCCACGACCTCGGTTGCGTTAATAGAGAATCCGTCCGTTGAAGTGATAACATATGAGGCGGCGGGTATGGCCGTGACACCTGCCATGGAAACCTTCCGGGAAAATTGGTTAGGTGGCCGCGCGGGGCGGGAATAGATCTTAGACATCATGTGAGTGGAGGAAAGTACGTGGTTCGACGACGCGAATTTTTGAAGCACCTGGGCACCGGCGCTGTCGGTTCGTCCGTTCTGAGTAGTTTGCTCGATATCCGAGCCGCGGCCGCGACGGAAATCGCATCACTCCGGTTAGAAGACCACTCAGCGTCCACGTTTCAACAGTTGCGTTCGGAATACATGCTCAGTGACGAGGTGGTTTATCTCAACCACGCGTCCATCGGAACCGTCCCTCGTGTGGTG
>JAZDDD010000459.1:0-2695 GCA_036679545.1 Gemmatimonadota bacterium
TCGGGCTGTGTCGGTTACGCAACCAACCAACCGGACTTCATCGTAAGAGTGTCTGATGAGATGAGTTTCCTTCGTTTCTACGGCGAGGGGAACGGTGACATGGGCCTCGTTATCAACGACCCGTCGGGCAATTGGCATTGCGACGATGATTCGCATACGGGCACGAATCCAATGGTTTCTCTCAGCAATGCTCGTGACGGCCAGTATGACGTATGGATCTCGAGCTATAGCAGCGATGAAAATATTAGCGGGACACTTTACGTAACTGAATTGCGGAGCAATCCGAGTGTCGAAGCCGAATCGTCGTCCGGTGGGCAGCTGCGAGTCGGCGGCAGCAACGCGAATTTCGGAACCGTAGATCTGCGTGCCGGATTTACACCAGACCCCCACGTCGTCTCGATGACATCCGGTGGCGACCTGGACGTACGAGACATGAATTTGGGTGCCGGTTGTGTTGGTTACGCAACGGGTCAACCGGACCTGATTTTGAACGTGGCGGGCGACGTGGATTTCTTGAGGTTTTATAACGAGGGCGACGGCGACACGGGCCTCATTATCAATACGCCGTCGGGGGACTGGGAGTGTGACGATGATTCACACACCGGTACCAACCCCATGGTGACGTTTGAAAACGCTCGCTCCGGCCATTATAACGTTTGGGTCTCCAGCTACAGCAGCGAAGACAACATTAGCGGGTCTCTGTACATCACCGAATTGCGCAGTAATCCTCGCGACGGTGATGGCGGGTCGTCTAACGCGCGACTGGCACCCGGCGGCACCAGTTCCAACTATGGATCCGCCACCTTGTCCCCCGGCTTTTCGCCAGATCCGCATGATGTCTCAATGACATCGGGTGGGTCGCTCAACGTAAATACCATGGGACTCGGTTCGGGTTGTGTGGGGTACGCCACCGAGACGCCGGATTTTCAATTACACCTCACGGGCTCGACCACTCGCTTGCGCTTCTACGTAACGGGCAATGGCGACACGGGTTTGGTGGTGAACGACCCCGCGGGTGAATGGCATTGCAACGATGACTCGTACGGCGGCACGCATCCCACCATCACTGTCGGCGGCGCGCTCAAAGGACAGTATGATGTTTGGGTTACCAGTTACAGTAGTGACGACCGATTGACAAGCACTCTGCACATTACTGAATTAGAAAGCCAGCACCCCGAGCGGTAGCGGGTGAACGTCGAACGTCGAACGTCGAACGTTGAGTCCTGACCTTCTTCTCTGTGGCTCTTGGTACCAAATCTTTTGAATCGGTATTGAAGGTCCCATGGTAACCTGCCGTCCGAACGTACGACGGGAGGTTCACTGTGGCACGCAGTTCGGTCTGTCATAGTCGTAGAACATGGAACGCGCGGTTACTGCCACTGGTCGCGTTATTGGTTGGGTTCGCTTGTTCGACCTACGAAACCGATTGGACTGAACCACGTCGCGACGATACTTCCGTCGTACTCCAACGGACACGGGACGACTGCGGTGTCGCAGCGGTCGCGACTTTGTTTGGCTTACTCGGCAAAGATGTTGATTACGATGAGTTGGCAAGAGGGATAGACGTGGGTTCACGTGGCCTCACGATGCTCCAACTGTCACTCATGGCCGCCGATCACGGAGTCGCCGCGCGCGGGTACAAGCTTTCCAACGTTCAGGTGGCAGTGTCAGCTGCGGAGGGGAAGCCGTGGATTGCGTTGCTCGGATTTGGCGCCGGCGGGCACTACGTAGTGGTCCGGTCTGTAGTGGGTGATACGGCACATGTGTTGGATCCTTCGATGGGGCGTAGGCTTGTCAAACGACGTGCGTTCGAAAAGATGTGGACCGGCTACGCGCTGCTTCCAAATTAGCGGCGCGCAGCTGGTATCAGGTCTTGCGTACCGGCCGTCAGACGGCCGCCGTGGTCGGGAACTCCGCCATCTTGGTCAGCTCATCAACTCGATTGAGGTGTCGATCGGTGTGGAACACCATGATCGCAAAACAGTCCGCCAGATTGTAGCGGATCAATCCCAACATCGGCGACTTCATGCGAACCTTGTTTAGGTTCAGACCGTCTGCGTCCCGGATGAATCCTGCAACGCAGGATTGGCCTTCGAGCATCCGTTCAACGACTCGGTCCCCAACTTGCTTCGGATCGAAGCGCTTGAACGTTTTCACCTTACGTGGCCCTTCGATCGACTTGATCAAGAAATTTCCCATCATGCTTCGTTTCCACTCGGCGCCCTGATCTTGACGTGCTCTTTGGATGCGGTCAGGTAAAACGTCGTAATACATCCCTGCCGAGCTGACGAGATGTTCGAGGATCTTCCCGACTCCCCACCCGCCTTCGGGTGGTATCCACTCTAACTGCGCCTTGCTCAGGCTGCCCGCCAACTCTTGTATTCGCTCGTTTTGCGTTTCGACGCGCTGTAGTAGGCTGGCCAGGTGTGTGTTTTTGACGTTTGCGGACATAATCTCATGCCTTCCGTTCACGGCGAATGTTGCGAAAGACGAGCTTACCTTCGTGTACCGCGGCTCGCAAGGAGACGCTCGGGTTCAAGTCTGTCGAAGCCGAGACAGGTGTTCTTTGCGAAACTTGGCAACTTTCGGTGCAATGATAGCCTGGCAGTAGGGCTGCGTTCCGTTCCGCTGGAAATACTCGCGGTGGTAGTCTTCCGCTGGGTACAATGTCCCGAGCGCGGTGACTTCTGTTACG
>JAZDDD010000046.1:0-3224 GCA_036679545.1 Gemmatimonadota bacterium
AACACGGTGTAGCGAGACGAAGCGGACGGATCGATCCGAAAGTCGCGCACCCAAAGACGGCCTCGCGCATCGACTAACAGATCGTCGTAGGCGGGGACAAACTCGGGGTACGGCGCGTCGTCGGCAAGGCGCCCAAAAATTGCTCCCGGGCCTTTTGATTCCAGGCCCGACGTGGCCTTAGCGCGCTCCGCAGCTTTGTGCGTTTCGATTGCCTGAGCTGGCAATGACGTTGGCACCGCCGTTTGTCTGATCACACCGACAAGTTGTCCGGTCTCATCGTACCGATCGATCCGATACCCGTCATTGGCGGCCACGTAGACGGAATTATCACTTACGCGAACGATTGTCATGCGGCCAAACGGGACCCTCGCGGGCGTCACGCCCATTTCCCACTCCCAGTCCCACATCTGAGTCCCTGGTATCGTAGCCAAAGAATCATGTACCGCGCCGGTTGTGTCGTGGGTCAACAGCTCAAGCCGTTGACGGTAACGGTCTCTTCTAATGGAGTCCCTCGGGTTGTGGGTGGCGACCAAGCTGCCATCGGTGAGCCACCCCATCGGAACAACGCGGTCCCTGGCTGATATGATCTCCAATGATACGGAATTCCGCTGCGTGCCATCACGTTGAATGGTCGTCAGCCGCAAGAGGCGACTATCGAAGACGCCAATGCGATCGACGTCGTTGTCAATCATCTTCGCAATGGTTTCGAACTCGCCGGGCCCCGACCCGCGTCGTCCGACCGTGGCAAACTCTGTCCCGTTCGCGCTGAACAACCGCACCTGTCGCGCGAACGCGTCCGCCACGGCAATCGTCCCGTCCTCGAGTCGTGTAACACCAACAATGTCTCCGAAGGATACGCCTCCTTCTTCGCCGATTGTGACAACGGGTGTGTCGGAGATTCTCCAGTCGGAGAGATTTTCTGACGGCGGGTTATCGACGATCGTGATGCCGAGGCTGTCTCGTGTCGTTGCTGAGTGCGAGATGTCCGAAGGCCCGCATGACACCGCCGAGAGAGTCACAACCAAGAAGGCTGTGCGCCGAATCGCGTGGTAGTTTGGTAGGTTTTTCATAACTATTACAAAAGTAATACGAAAACGACAAAATTGGACTGTCAGCGCCGAGCGAAGAAGGGAAGGGCTTTGAACTCGTTTCACATCAATAGTTAAAGTCATTGACTGTTAAATCAAATTTGTTAAATTTGTTTTGTGAAACGAAATGTCCGTGAACCAATCCAGGTTTACATGACCGAGGGCGAACGCGCCGAACTCGATCAGGTTGCTGCATCGCTGGGTGTTTCCCGGTCGGAGGTCCTGAGGCGAGGAGTAACGACTATGGGATCAACACGTCTCGACGACGGTCCGTTGATGGATCTCATCGCCGAAGGGGTCGTGACCCCGGCTAAAGTGAAACCCGCGTTGCCACCGATGTGCAAACCGGTCGCCCCCTTGCGTGAAATCTTGAGAGATTTGGATGACGATCGTGAGGATCGGTGATCTACCTCGACACATCAGTCGTGCTCGCACAGCTTCTTGCAGAAGACCGACGCCCGCCGGACGAACTTTGGCTTGAACCGCTGGTTACGAGCAGGTTGCTCGAATACGAACTCTGGACACGCTTGCACGCAAAACAACTTGCTGGAACACATGGCGATGCCGCGCGACTGCTTTTAGCTGGCGTGGCCTTCGTTGAACTGACACAGTCTGTTCTGGTGCGTGCCCTCGAACCGTTTCCGGTGCCGGTGCGAACGTTGGACGCAATACACCTTGCGTCTGTTATGTTTCTGCGCCAGCGTGGTCACGACGTGGAGCTGGCCACATTTGATACAAGAATGCGCGACGCGGGCAACGCAATGTCAGTTGAATTGTTTGACCTGTAACGTACGCCGTAAAATTCGCCGGTCGGATGTGCGCGCGCTTTCAAGCCTCAGCAACGATTCGTCGTTTTACGATCCGAAATCGATCATCTGGCCCGCGGTCGCTTCCATCGCCCGTTCATAGACCACCGCGGCGGTCGCGGTATCCTGTAACGCCATTCCGGTAGAGTCGAACACCACGACCTCGTCTTCCGTCACGCGTCCGGGCTTCCGCCCTGCCACGATCGCTCCCAGTTCGCTATGGACTTCCGTGGTTGTCATGGCGTCTTCTGCCAATGCGTGGTGCAGGTCGCCGATATTTTCACATTGGTCCAACACGTCAACGACGACCTTGCTGGCGGCCATCAGGCGTGGATGAAGTTCCTTCTTGTGAGGATTGTCCACACCCACGCCGGCGACAAATGTGCCTGGCTTAACATCACCGCTACTTAGGATGTATTCGGATGACGGTGTGCACGTGATGCAGACGTCGGCTTGTTGAGCGAACGTCGCGAAATCATCTACAGCAATGATCTCGATGCCCAGTTCCGGCGTGAGTTCGTGCGCGAGTTGTTGCGCCCGTGATTTCTCGATGTCCCAGACGTAGGCGGTGTTCAAGGCCAGCACTCGGCTGACGGCGCGAAGTTGCACGCGGCCTTGTTCGCCGCAGCCCGCAACGGCAACCACGTGCGATTGTGGACGCGCGAGGTGTTTAGCCGCGACCGCCGTGGCGGCACCGGTGCGCTGAATGGAAATCTCTATCGAATCCATTACGGCGAGCGGGACCCCGTTGTTCGCGTCATGAAGAACGATTGTGCCTTGAATGGTCGGCAGTCCGAAATCCGCCCGGTTGTTCATGAAGTTCGCGTTTGTCTTCGCCGCGAAATACGGCCGACCCATGTTCAGCACTCCCGCTTTCACATGAAATCCACCGTTTTCGACATGAACTCCTAAGACGGCAGGGTCAGAAGCGCTTCCGTCGCCATGTGCGTGAAAGGCTCGTTCGACCGCCCCGATGCACGAGTCCAGATCCAACAGTTTGGCCACCTCCCCACGTGTCAAAACGAGTGTCTTGGGGCCACTCATGACCGCCATAGGTTTCACCTTGCGTGTAAGTGAATGAAATGATACAGTTGTGATAATGTATGATGCAGTTGCGACAAAGCAAGATGCGAGCGTGGCTGCCGGTCGCTGGCTCTTCCTGATCCACCAGATACCGCCAAAGCCCGACTACTTCCGCGTAAAGGTGCGACGTCGGCTCCATCGAGTCGGCGCAATCGCGTTGAAGAATTCGGTCTACATTCTACCAAACTCCGACGACGCCATGGAAGACTTTCAGTGGCTTCGGCGGATGGTAGTGGAGGATGGTGGG
>JAZDDD010000460.1:0-3204 GCA_036679545.1 Gemmatimonadota bacterium
GTTGATCGGGTCGCCGCTGTCGCGGCTATTCGACACGCACGACAAACCTGTGTTACCGTGTCGTTTGATCGCGTGGATTTTCTGAAACCCATTCACTTGGGCGAACTCGTTATCGCGCGAGCGCGAGTAAATCTTGTCGGCCGAACCTCCATGGAGGTCGGTGTTCGTGTGGAAGCCGAAGATTTGATCACGGGCGACCGGCGACATACAAACACATGTTATGTCACGTATGTGTCAATCGATGAAAATGAGGATCCTGTCCCCGTGCGTCCGCTGATTGTTGATACAGAGGTTGACCATCGTCGTCACGATGCGGCGGAGTCGCGCCGCGCCGTGCGGCTGGCCGAACGAAAGGCCGAAGGGAAGCAGTGAGCGATCGAGTGATTGCCGTGTTCAGCGGTGGAGGTGCTAAAGGTGCTGCGCACGTCGGCGCCGTCAGGGCCATGGAAGAGTTCGATCTCCGTCCGGCCCACTACGTGGGCACGTCCATTGGCGCGGTCATGGCGGCTTGTTTTGCCAGTGGGCTTGCATACGAAGATGTGTTGCAGCGCTTGACGGCGTTGACTCGGCGCGATGTCGCGGCGTTGTCACCTCGGCTTGTTTTGGGTATCCTGGCGCGTTCTCTTCTGCGACCTGAGCCTTTCAAAGAGACCATCCGGGCGCTTGTCCCGGCGAGACGTTTTTCAGAGTTGACCACACCACTCACGGTGACCGCCGTCGATGCAAGAACCGGTGAGTTGGTTCTTTTCGGCGAGGGCGGGCGTTTCCACGTCCCGTTGTGTGATGCGTTGTACGCGTCGTGCGCGTTACCCATGTATTATCCACCGGCTCTTATTGGCGATCGTGAGTACATCGATGGCGGTTTGCGTTCGGTATTACCCATCGATGTCGCGGCACAGTTCGACCCCACCATGGTGGTCGCCGTTAGTGTCGGTCCCACGCTACACGCAGATGAGATTCCCAGCGGCCCCGTCGCGGGTGGTTTGGTTGGAGCGCATCGACGTTCGCTTCGAATCATGATGGCCGCTCAAACAGAAGCTTCACTCCACAGGTGGCGTCTGGAGGAGCCAGCACCTTTGGTGCTCGTACGACCCCGAGTGGAGGGCAACGCCACGTTTCGTGTGGATCGGATCGTCGATTTTGTGGGGGAGGGATACCGAGCAACGTATCGAGAACTCTCCGGTTTCTCTGCCGGCACTACCTAGTGTCTGGAATGAATCGATTGCGTCGGCCGTGGCCCACCGGTACCGTGAGGATATCTTGAGTGGCCCTTGGATGCAGAACGAAACGAACGAACGCGTTGCGGATAACATGTCTGAACGCAAGTACTTCACCTTAGAACAGGCCAATCGCACGCTGCCGTTGGTGAAACGGGTCGTGGCTGATCTTGTCAGTGAATACGCATTGTGGAAAGAACAGATGCGTCACTACGAGGTGTTGTCGGCGGTGGGGTCTACCGAGGAAACCGAGGAGCAGTGTGCAACGATGCACGACGCGCAGGAAACTGCCGCGCGAATCAGTGGGTACGTCGAGGAACTGGCGGCGGTTGGTTGTCTCTTGAAAGGGTTTGATGACGGACTGGTCGATTTTTACGGGAAGCGGCAAGGCGACGATGTCTTTTGGTGTTGGAAGCTCGGCGAAACACGCGTTATGCACTGGCATGAGCTGCATACCGGAATCGCTGGCCGGCGTCCGCTCGATTCAGAGTTAGTCGAGGATCAAATCTGATGTTTTATTTGCGGTTTTTGCACTTTCTCGGATTGGCAATGTGGATCGGTGGAGCAATCGCCGCGTTTACGATCGCCCGTTCGATCAGTGGATCAGTGGGCTATCGATGGATGCTCGACGACCAATGTGGCCGCATGTTGCGAGCCTGCACGGTTTCGTCATAGCACCTGGCGCTGTCCTCACGGTGCTTTCCGGCGTGTTGCTCACAATGAATCTGGTAAACAGAGGAGCCACCGAGATCATGACTCGGCCCGGGATCCTGATCATGCAGACTGCCGGAATCATCGCAGCCGTTCTAGCGTTGTTCGTGGGCGTGCCCACCGCGAATCAAATGGCCGCCTTGGCCGCAGATGACGCCGGAGCAACGGACCAGATTTCGGGTTTGGCTGCCCGGTTGAGAAAACGTCAGGCCATTGCGTCTTCTGTCGCGGGGTTGTTAACACTTCTCGCTCTATTTGCCGGTACCGTACTCAAATGAGCGATCGGTCGGTGCCACGGCGGCTGCGTCGCGTCGCGACGGCGAGTGGTATGCATACCGTTCCGCTGGAAACGTATGATGTCAGGCGCATCGTTGGTCGCGTAAGCTTGACCGCGTTGGGCCACGTCGGTCGTGTTGCGTACTTCTGTCTCGAACTGATCAGAGGGCTTGCCGAATGGCGCATCTGGGTCCCACGGGCGGTTGAACAGGGTCAGGCTGTCGGCGTAGGATCCGTGTTCATCGTTATGCTTACGGCGAGTTTTGCCGGTGCCGTGACGGCACTTCAAGCCGGCTATCAGTTGACAGACGGTGTTCCCGTTTACTTTGCCGGCGGCGTGATCGTACAGACGATCATCCTCGAGTTGGGCCCCGTGTTGACGGGACTCATTCTAGCTGGCCGCATCGGAGCACGGTACGCCGCGGAACTCGGCACGATGCGCGTCACGGAGCAGATCGATGCCTTGGAAAGTCTCGGACGATCGGCAGTCTCTCATTTGCTTCTTCCACGTGTGATCGCCGCCACCCTGTTGTTGCCGGTTCTTATCATCCTTGCGATCTCGGTTGGGATCGGTGCGGGCTGGCTTGCAGCAAAAGGCCCACTGGAAATGTCCAATGCCGATTTTGTTTATGGTGCGCGGTACTTTTTCCGGACGTTTGACGTGTGGTATGCAATGATCAAGGCGTTCTTTTTTGGGCTCGCCGTGTCGATCGTTCCTTGCTATGTCGGGTTTAACACCAGTCACGGTGCTGAGGGCGTTGGCCGTTCCACCACGGGCGCAGTCGTAAGCGCTTCAGTCTTAGTGTTGCTCTTAGATGCTGGACTCGCAAAGATATTGTTGCCGGGTTGATGATGCTTTCCCCGCTATCGTCAACCGCCGCGTCTCAAACGCGCACCTGTCGAGCAAGCTGGTCTGACCGGGCATCGCGTGCAACAGGGAGTTCTGGCCACGCATATCAACGCGCCAAGATCCATGATGCCCTGATTGAACTCCCATGCG
>JAZDDD010000461.1:0-5553 GCA_036679545.1 Gemmatimonadota bacterium
CATGAGACCACCACCACCTGATTCGCTGAGTCCTCCCGTTTCCGGCAACGAGAGGGCGGATACCTGCGAGGGTTCCTGCGTGTTGCCACGCCAATCGCCACGAAGTGTCAGCGTATGGTTGTTCGATGCCAGCACGTCCGCGCGGATGAGTGTTGAATACCGATCGTTGGACCGACTCCGATCGAGTCGTATGTCCGGACCCGCGCCGACACCATCGACGACACCAATGAATCGATTGACTGAATCCGGCGACACCCCAAGTCGTTGCAAATCCGTAAACGTTGCCGACGTAAGCGACGGTTGCGGATCATTCCGGAGGCGCACTTGCCCCGACGCAAACAAGAACAGCCGATTCCGGACGAGCGGACCTCCCAAGCCACCACTAAGCTGATGCTGACTAAAGCCAGACGTAAACGGCGAAGACTCTCCCGTCTCAAAGGCCAAGCCATCGTCCCGCACGGAGTAGCCAAAGGATCCCTGTAGCAAGTTGGATCCACCGCGGGACGTCGATGACACCAGGCCACCGCTGAATCCGCCACGCGAGACGTCATACGTGCTCGTGACCACGCGAGTGTTACGCAAGCCCTCTTGCGGGACCTGCCCAGAACTAAAATTGAGACCATCGAGCGTGATCGCGTTGACATCTGGACGTTGTCCTGCAACGGAAAATGCGGCCGCAGAGCTATCGGTGGCATCGAAGCCGACCACGCCCGGCACGAGTGTCGCCAATATGTTGAGGTCCGCAATGTCGAGTGGCATGCCGGCGAGCAAGCTTGTTGTGAAATTGCGCTCGACCGACCCGGGCGTGGGCGGATCGGGGACACGCACCGGTCGTCTTTGGGCCGTGACCTCTCAGGCGATATTGCCCTCCCCCGTCGGGGAAGAGAATGGTATAACGACCCTGACCGTCCGTGCGCGTTTGGCGTGTGATCTCGGTTTCCATCGATGTGGCGGAGACCAAGACATTTTCCAATGGAGCACCATCGGCGCCAATGACGACACCGGTGATGATATCGGTCGTCACACCGACTTGCGCGTCCGCTGACGCTACAGCTGCGGCCGCGAAGAGTACGATGGCTATCGTGATTGTTTGTATTGGGCTTTTGGCGATTCGCATATGTCCAACAGACAGACATATAGATGAATACGTTAGCTCAAAGTTGCGGGGAGCGGCTTTGGACCCGATGGGTCTCAATACCCAACCTCACGATTCTGTCAGGCGCATAGAAACTGCTTGCCTCTTCACCCGTGCCAACCAAGAAATCCCGCTCGACAAACCGAAGCGTTATTTGCTCCGATTCGAACAATTCGTGCTTCACGGAGAGTGTCATCACAGTGTTATTCGGCAGATCGCACAACACGTAGCGTCCATCGTCTTCCGTCTTTGTGCGTCGATGGATGCCTGGAGCCCACTCAATCCTCACCTCCGCATCCTCGAGCAGATCACCTGTGGGCGTCCTCACCTCACCGTGTAGCATCCGGTTGCTGTCCGGTGGCGCGCCGCGGCACAGTTGACCGTGTATGGTTTCAAGAGTTGGTACGATGATGTCGAGTTCGATCGTTTCACCCGGTGAATAGTCGTGTTCGATCCGGCCGCGTGTGTAGCCGAGCCACTCCATGCGCCGACTGAGCAGTGTGTATCGACCATCCAACAGGGCTCGTATCTCGAAAGAACCCGACGAATCCGTCTCGGCGACGTATTCGGTGCCAAAAACCGTGACGATATCGCCCTCGAAAAAATCGTTCGTGGAACTGTCGTACACCGTCCCGCGAATGACTACGAGGCCCGGGTTTTCGTAGACCAAGTCCCCGTCGGTGGTATAGGCTTCTATGACAGTCCCACCCGTCTCTTGATACCCGGCGATCCGCGTGCCAAACAATGTGCCGCGAACCTGTGGGATCATGATGTGCCAACGATCGAGAATCCACGCCCCCGACGGCATGCGAACGAACTCCGCGCGGCCACCGCTGTGACGCGCACTCACATTGAACGGAAGGTTACGAAAACCAAACTCCACATGTCGCAGTTCGGCCGATTGTTCATCCAGCCAAAGTGTACCCGCAACATCTGGCAACTCACGATCCGGCGCTGGTTCAAACGACAGACCGATCAAACCACGGTTGTCATCCTCGCCGCGTACCGCCCAAAAACAGTGTGTTGCGTGAAAAGTCGGATCGAGCAGCACGTTTGCATCAGGCGCCCACCATTCCCATTCTCCGCTACTCGAGTCCGGGATGATATAGCCAAATGTGGCAAGGGTATCCGGGTCCGCGCTGACAAAGGGAAGCTGAGAAGAAAGTATTTGAACCGCGATCTCTTCACTCACCCGATCACGACCACGATCCAGCACGCGGTCGAATCGATGCGTACGATGCACGTACAGGTTCTGTGCGGCACTCCACGACGCAGCAATCAAGGCCTTTCTGGCCTCTTCCCACAACAGTCCCGTGTCCGGGCCCTTCCGTTCTTCGCACTGAGTGGCCTCGGAAACATTGATCGTCTCAAGACGCCGCGGCAGTGCGCTTATTAAAGGATTCACTTCGTATGTGTGGCCCGCGTCCAACCGCAGGAGCGCTGATTGCCAAACGCGAAACCCGATGCGTTCCGAACGAAGCCGATAGGCACCGGGTTGAACCACCTGAACCGTGAAGCGACCCTGGGTGGTCGTCAGCACTCGCTGCAATTCCTGCCCACTCTCATCGACGACAACGATGAACCCGCGATCGACCGGTGTGCCTGAGATCGAATCGACAACTTGACCGCGGATGGTTTGCGCAGCGTTTTCCCTCGCGCTCCCAACACTCAGCAGGACAAACAGTATCAGCTTTCGCATATGACGCTCAGTTACGACGTACATTTTGGAAGTTAGTACACCACCGATCCAACGACGTGCGGCAGCTGGCAGCTGGCAGCTGGTAGCTGGTAGGGATGTGCGGAGGGTCGCCCCCCCCTCACACCGCCTTCAACTTCCACTTCCCTCTGCGAAACACGATCCCACTCACCACCGCCAACGACGAAAATGCAATTGTCATGGACAGGAAAACACCAAGTGGGCCGAAATTGAATGTGTAGGCCAACAGATACGCCAGGGGGAGTTCCATCAACCAAAAGAGGAATAGGTTGATGATGGTGGGCGTCCACGCATCGCCCGCTCCGTTGAACGACTGCGTCAATACCATTCCGTACGCGTAAAACAAAAACCCGGTGCTTACGACGCGCAGACACATGATCGCGTACAGCGTGGGTTCTGGATCACGAGTAAACACACTCACAATCACCGGGGCGAACGTAAAGAACACCAGTCCGATCACACCCAAGAAAATCATGTTGTAAAAACCCGCGATCCATACGGCCCGCTCAGCCCTGTCCGGCTGCTTCGCGCCCAACGCTTGTCCGACCATCGTCGCAGCCGCATTGCTCATCCCCCAACTGGGGAGTATCGCAAAGATGATCAGGCGAATGCCGATCGTGTAGCCGGCAAGAACTTCGCTGCCAAACCCGGCCAGGATACGGACCAGGCCAACCCAGCTTGCCATGCCGATGAACACCTGGAACATGCCCGTGGCGGAGAGACGGGCCAATCTCCACATGGTATTGAGTTCC
Source organism: Gemmatimonadota bacterium (assembly GCA_036679545.1). Classification (GTDB taxonomy): domain Bacteria; phylum Gemmatimonadota; class Gemmatimonadetes; order Gemmatimonadales; family GWC2-71-9; genus JAZDDC01. Next base: position 3,605 of record JAZDDD010000461.1, read on the forward strand.
AAGGCAATGTGACGACGGACAACCCGAATGCGACCGGCGCTTCTGATGAGAATGTAGAACTGTGCGAGGACGGCGCTGCCTCGACCGATATTCGTCGCGACTGCGGCGCCTTGGATACCGAGTTCGGGGAATGGTCCAATGCCAAAAATTAGCATCGGATCGAGGAAAATGTTTATGCCATTGGCCAGCCACAGGACCCGCATGGCGATGGCGGCATCGCCAGCCCCACGGAAAACGGCGTTGATCATGAAGAGCAGGATCACCGTCGCGTTGCCGGCCAACATGATCCTGGTGTATCCGTATCCGAGACTTACGACTTCATCCGTCGCGCCCATCAGCAGAATACCCTGCACGGCGGTTCGGGCGGCTCCGTCAGGATCCTTTTCGCCAATACGCCGCGCCACCAGGGCAGTCACACCAATCGACAGACCCATGGCTACCGTGTATACCAGGGTCAGCATGGACTCTGTGAGGCCCACCGTGGCGATGGCATTGGGTCCGAGCCGAGATACGAAAAAAACATCGACGACCGCGAAAATGGACTCCATAACGGTCTCGAGCACCATGGGTACGGCCAGCAACAGGATCGCTCGTCCGATAGGTCCGGTCGTGTAATCTTGTTGCGACCCCCTGACAGCTTCGACAAGTGCGGGCCACAGGCGAAACCGCTCCTCAGGAGCACTCGCCGACTTGGCGGACTCGTTCATCACGACTCCTGAAGCATGATAGGTTGACTGCTCGAAAGACGCTTTTAAGACAGGGTTGGCACGGACTTGGCGTTGTGCGCGTAGCGCTCGGCGCGAGGAAAGCTCGACCGAACAGGTCCCGTTGGCAACCGAATCAACCATTCGGCCCTGGCGGGGCACCGCTGCAGGCCGTAATAAGAGGTCTTAATAGATGAATACGGCAAACGAATTTGGCTCCGGGGGGCGCCACAATCGTTGCCTGCAGCTACATTAATGCCCCTGAATTCGCAGAGAAACTGAAAGTACCACAGGTGGTGCTGGGACGACTGCGCAGTATTGTTGCGCGTCCGCAACACCCCTACAGTCAGGACTGGCTCGATATATCCGCGCGGAGCGTGGTCATCGAGTCGTTTCACCTCAGCTTAGGATGTACAACATGAGCACGAGTTCCGTCCGTAATCCGTCGCGTTTTCTCACCCGACTATTCAAAGCGATAACACCTGGCCGCGTCGCGGCGCTGGTGACCGCAGGCCTGATCACGGCTTGCGGATCCGATTTGGTACAGCCCGGGCTCGCGACAACTGTCACGGTCACGACACCGTCGGGATCGATCACCGCGAGCTTCAACTCCATCGGTGACTTTATCCAGCTAACGTTTTCCGCGACCGACGCGAACGGAAACACCGTTGATAAGACTCCAACGTGGTCTTCATCCAACGCCGCCGTCGCCACGGTCACACCGACCGGTGTATTGACGGCGGTCGGAAACGGGACGGCAACAATCACGGCCGAGGTGGACGGCACAACCGGGACTGTCTCGGTTACCGTGACTCAGGTTCCTGCGGCAATCGTTGTCGCACCCGGTACCAATACCTTGACGGCGCTGGGCGCGACCGTGCAGCTGACGGCAACCGTCCAAGATGCACGAGGCAACACCGTTGCGGGACAGACCGTCACGTGGACGACGGACGATGCAGCCGTCGCAACAGTCAGCCCCGCTGGAATCGTGGCGGCCGTTACCAACGGCACTGCAGTCGTCACGGCCACCGCGGGCGCTCTCACAGCGAACGCGGCGGTTACCGTTGCGCAGGTGGTTTCGAGCGTGGTGGTGACACCGTCTTCCGCAAGCCTAGGGGCCGTTGGAGCTACGACCCAATTGGCGGTTAGCGCCCAAGACGCGAACGGTAATACAGTGGCCGGCGCACCCATCGCGTGGGCGACATCGAACGCGGCGGCCGCGACCGTTTCCGCAACAGGTCTTGT
>JAZDDD010000462.1:0-2250 GCA_036679545.1 Gemmatimonadota bacterium
GCCGATATCACGGACATCGGCCGTACCCTCGGTGTGGCATCCGTTCTCGAGGGAGACGTGCGCAAAATCGGTAACGACATTCGCGTTTCGGCTCGGTTGGTCAATGTTGACGATGGCACACAGTTGTGGTCAAACCATTTCGATCGAACGGTCGATGACGTGTTCGCCGTACAAGCGGAAATTGCTCAATCTCTCGTGGCCGAGCTTCGGGGGGAGTTGATAGCGGAAAGTTCGTCACCTGCGATCGCAACATCGACGACAGACCCCATGGCATATGACAAGTACCTCTGGGGTCAGTACAATCTCGACCGTCAAACACAAGCCGGCCTCACCGATGCGGTGATGAATTTCTCGATGTCAATTGGTTTTGACAGCGCGTTCGCGAGTGCGTACGCGGGTTTGGCCGAAGCGCGGTTAGCGATGTTCCACTTGGGCGCCGCTTCCACACCGGCGGAATCACTCGACTCAGCGGCGCAGGCCGCATCGACGGCCCTGCGTCTGAACCCACGACTCGCGGGGCCTCGATTGGTGCTCGGCGATGTGAAGGCCTTCTCGTACAATTGGGATGGCGCCGAAGGCGAATACGTCAGAGCTTTGGAAAACGCGCCAGAAGATCCCCTGGTCCGCGAACGTTACGCCAGACTCTTAGTTGCACGTGGTCGACTCGACGCTGCACTCGTTCATGCGCGTGCCGCGGTTCAAAGCGATGCGCTCTCGACATCGGCCCATCGGACACTGTTACAGGTCCATCGAAACCTCGACGACCCTGAAGCAGCTATTGAAAGCGGGCGGAAGATCCTTGAGTTGGACCCAACGGACACGGCCACGTGGCTTGATTTCGGCCTACTCTTTCTTTCGCAGGGACGTGCGGACGATGCCATGAACGCATTCGAGGGATACGCTGAACGACGTGCCGCAGCCGACGCTAGCCTGTTTGGACCCTTTGTAACCGCCAGCATCGCGCACGCAGAACGGGGTACATCCGGTACGCTGAGCCCTGCACTTATCGAGTTGATGCAGACTGAACCCATCATGTTGGCCGTGCTTCATCAACTGCTCGGCGACACGGATGGTGCCCTCTCCAGACTCGAGCGCGCTCAGCGAAATCGACATCCCCAACTTGGCACGGTCACGACACGTCCGGAACTGCGTTCACTGATCGACCTACCACGGTATCGAGCAATCCTCGCAGATATTGGTTTGCTGCCCAGCTAAAAAAACGAGACATCCGTTAGTTTGATGCGGAGTCCGATTCCATGCGGTCCGTCTGTCCGGTATCCATCGGTGGCGCAACCGACGGACACCTGTGGTCCGTGGTTAGCCCTTTCGTGTGAAAATCCAGATACGTGGCTGTTGCGTAGGATGTGAACCCCGGCGTCCCATCGATAACCCGAGAGTCAACTACATGCGGAAACTCGACAAACATCGAGTACGTTTGACCGCTCTCCAATGATTCCGCGGACACGACCACTTCCGTAGCTTGAAATTTCAAATATTCTTCACCAAACGGAAGTCCGGTGTGGAAGAGACGTTCTCCATGACAATCGGCAACTACGACGAATATCATATCATCGACCACCCCACGCGGATCGGTTGTACCGTTCGAATACTCGCTCCACTTGATGATGAGATCGGTGCTCGGATCAATCGTGAGAGGCGAGACCTGACCACCCGATTGCATTAACATAATCGTGATGGGAGACGGGATATTGGTTCGACCGGCGGGTCCCTCGAGCGCCAAGGTTTCGTTCTCGAGGTTCACCGCACTTGTGCGGATGTTGAAGGCAAAGTCACCGTTTGGGTATTTGGCATCAAGCTCTTCAACGGTGTCAAAGTGACCACCTTCAACGTAAAAATTGTCGCCCCGGTCCTCGTACGGCATGTGACGCGCGTTTTCACCGGGGCCGGACAGGTATGCCTCTTCAACTTCCGCGTCCGGTTCTAAGAAGATCTCAGAAAAGAAATGATAGTTCAGCAGCGCGATGGTCCCCGTGCTGTCCTGGGCGTAGTTGGATGACTTCACCAACACAAAAAAAGAAACATCCGATTGAGGCGTACACCCAACACAAAGACCCGCGAGGGCGATGAACAGCCGAGTCCTTTTGACTGCCGTACCGCCCGTGTTCTTGGATCTACCAATGAATCCCCTCCGCATTACTCGGACGTCAACGGCGTCATTTCGTCGCCGGGGTCCAACGCATCCAAGCCGAGTCGTGCCAACTCCCGATTCACGGCCGTGAGATCCGTAGC
>JAZDDD010000463.1:0-3434 GCA_036679545.1 Gemmatimonadota bacterium
CGACTACCGATTCATTTGGCAGCGACGAATGCGATCTATCCAACGAAGCGTTGAGGCCGTGTACGCGGTTTGTGACCGAACTCTACACGAGTGTGAGCTTGCTAGGGTTCGTACGTTTTCAACTTGCCGGGCTTTTCAAGCCGAAGCTCCGAGACAATCAACAGAACTTGTTTTCCCTTCGCCCCACAATTGGTATTCAGCTCAACTCACCGTTTTGACATAGGCGGTGCGTAACACCGAACCATTGCCACGAGTCGGATCTAGCTGCATCATGAGAAACAACCGGAACCTCAAAAAGTGACCAGCAATGCAACGACAACCGCTTAGTTACACGTCCAACTCTCTCCACGAGGGAGTGGCGTTTCTCTGTTTGGTTTTTGGGGTGTTAGTGGGACTCATGATGTCCGCCGCCGCGCATGCCCAAGAGGTCGATTCCCCGTCCTCGTCGGCGGTCGTTCTGATTATCGACGCCTCGGGTTCGATGTGGGAGCAACTCGACGACGGTTACAAGATCCGGATTGCACAGGGTGCCCTCAAGAATGTTGTGTCAGAACTCTCGGACGATACGCACATAGGTTTGATTGCGTACGGCCATCGCCGCCGGCGGGACTGTAGCGACATCCAAACGTTGGTGCCACTTGGCTCGATCAACCGCGCGACCCTCAATCGGGAGATAGACGCGCTGAATCCGGTTGGTCGCACGCCAATTACGGCCTCAATTCGTAAAGCCATCGACATGCTGGCCGAACACGACGGACCTGCATCCGTGGTTCTTGTGAGTGATGGCCTCGAGACGTGCGGCGGCGATCCGTGTCAACTCGTGCGTGATACGCGTGCGCGCGGGGTGAATGTGGTCATGCACGTCGTCGGTTTCGGTGTTGGTGAGGTAGACGCCTCACAACTCGAATGCACGGCGCAGGCCGGTGGGGGTCGGTACATCAGCGCGAGTGATGCCGAGGAGCTTGCGGCTGCCTTACGCACCACGGTCGAGGGGCCACCCGTTGGCGGGTGGTTGTCGATCGCCGCAACAAGAGACGGAGAATTGATGGGTGTTGCGATCCATGTCACGCCATCGGTTGGAGGTGAGGAGGCTGGTCGTGGGCGGACATACACGTCGCCCGAGACGAACCCTCGTGTTCGTGTCTTCCCGTTGCCGGCGGGTGTATATGACGTTCAGGTCGCCGCCGTTGGCGTTGAAGGTGATACCCGCCGAACACTCGCGGGAATAGAGATCGTCGATGGCGAAACGGTAGAACACGTCGTTGATTTCAGCGTGGGAGAGTTGGCCGTTGGTGTAACCAGAAACGGTATGGTGTCTCGCGCAGGACTTAGGGTCTATATCGCCGGAACAACCACAGAGGTCGCGGCGGGCGTAACATATGCGTCGTCGAGTTCGAATCCGCACGTTTTCACGATGACGGCCGGGACGTACGACGTGTTAGTCAGGCCGGGGGAAGTTTTCCGGTGCCAAAAACGAACTGCTGCGCGGAATCTTGGTGGAACCCGGTCAGCGGGTGGATGTGACGCACACGGTATCGAGCGGTACCCTCCGGGTCAGCGTGACAAACGGAGGAGAATTGGCGGCGGCTGCAGTCTACGTCGTAGATGCCGGAGACAGCCGCGAGGTCACCCGCGGCCGTACTTCCGCTGACGGCAACACGAATCCGCGCACGTTTGTGCTGGTGCCGGGACGTTATACAGTGCGTATCCGAGGCTTGAGGATTGAAGGTGATCCGCGGCGTGAGTTTGAAATCGAGATAACCGCAGAGGATGACGTGGAACGGGTTGTTGATCTCGGAGGCCGATGAGAGGCATGGCTCAACACTCAACGCTCAACACTCAACGCTCGACACTCAGCATCAACAATCAACGTTCAACGTTCAACGATTAAAGCTAAGGATGGAAATGAAACTGGTTCGCGTTTTCCCGATTGCCCTTCTATTCATTCTCAATGTTCTCACGACAGCACTTGAAGGTCAAAGCCTCCAGCTGGCAGATCCGGAAGATGTGGGTATGTCGTCGGAACGCTTGGGGCGCCTGACTGAGTTGTTGCAACAATATGTGGATGATGGACGATTCGCGGGAGCAGTCGCACTCGTTGCGAGGAGAGGGCATATTGTGTACAACCAAGCATTTGGATTCCGCGACATCGAATTGCAAGCCGAACTGCAAGAAGACGCAATCTTTCGCATCGCATCCCAAACTAAGGCGATCGTGAGTGTTGCGGCCATGATTCTTCAGGAAGAAGGGCATCTCCTCATCACAGATCAGGTTGGAAAATACCTGCCCGAGTTCATGCATACGTCCGTTGCCGTTGAAGGCGAGGATGAGGGTTACGACGTCATCGATGCCCAACGCCCGATTACGATTCGCGATCTGCTGACGCACACATCAGGAGTCGGTTATGGCGGGGGTGTTGCGGGTGACCGTTGGAAAACGGCGGGAATTCAGGGTTGGTACTTTGCTGACCGTAACGAACGCATCGGTGCCACGGCCGGGCGGATGGCGGTCCTGCCTTTCGAGGCGCAACCCGGCGAGCGGTTTGTCTACGGATACTCTACTGACATACTCGGCGCTTTGATCGCGAAGATCAGTGGTCGGACACTCGCCGAATTTGTGCGCTCCCGTGTGCTTGAACCGCTGGGTATGGACGACACACACTTTTACCTACCCGCTGCTAAGACCAACCGGCTCGCAACGGTTTACTCCGCCAGTGACGAGGGTGACCTCGAGCGAGCGCCCAATCCGGGTGGTATGGTGGGCCAGGGCGCCTACGTGGACGGTCCGCGGATGAGTTTTTCCGGTGGGGCAGGATTGCTGTCAACGGCATCTGACTACGCACGGTTTCTCCAGATGATGCTAAACGGTGGTGAGCTGGATGGCGTGCGGATCCTCTCGCCGAAAACCGTTGAATTGATGACCGTCAACCACGTCGGCTCGCTCTTGGGCGATGGTATCGGCTTTGGCTTGGGCTTCTCCGTGGTAGAAGATTTGGGTGCCCGTGGGCAAACGGGTTCCGTGGGCGAGTACGGTTGGGGTGGCGCGTATCACTCCACATATTGGGTGGATCCGCAGGAGGAACTCGTGGTGGTTTACTTCACGCAGTTGATTCCTGCAAGAGGTCTAGATGACCAGGCAAAACTACGCGCGCTCGTCTACCAGTCCATTGTGGACGGCGGTCGCCGGTAATGATGCCCGTCTAGCGTTCTGCCGGTTTGACTTCGTTGCACGGCTTTCGGTGGATGCCACGCAACTGCCCCTCGGTAATGCAGCGGACGGTTCCGTCGAGCCCGGCGATTTCCGGGTAACCAAAAGGCACGCGTCCTCATGGGTCGAGGTAACGAAGCATCGACAGTACGCCCATAAGCCGCGACTACCGCCATACCGCCCTCCGCCCGACAAGGCACATATGTTGCTCCACTTTCTAAAGGAAT
>JAZDDD010000464.1:0-2868 GCA_036679545.1 Gemmatimonadota bacterium
GACATACGAACCGTGACGTTGATGCGCGAGCACGGTATCCGCCGCATCTATACCACCGATGCTGATTTCTTGCAGTTCCGGGACATCACCGTCGTAAATCCGCTCCGGAAAGACCTACCCGCGTAGAACCCGCGCGTGTTATGAAGAACGGTCAGTGCCTCGGGAAACCGATGCTGATCGAGTTTTTCGTATGACTCGTCCCGCGGTCGCTGGATGAGTATTACACTATGCATTGCGATACTCGGCCGAGGGATACGAGATTATGGGTATGCCAGCACCAAACACGATCACCACGATCGAGGACCTGCTCGCGTTGCCCGAAGACGGATCGCGACACGAACTGCTGGACGGCGAGCACGTCGTGACCCCTGCGCCCGCGTTTATTCACCAACGCGTGCATGCGCGGATATGGAAGCATCTCGCGAACGTCCTCAGCGACGGGGAAGACATCGATGCACTGTCCAGTCCTGCGGACATCTATCTTGGGGCCCGCACCGTCGTGCAGCCGGATCTGTTTGTCGTAACCATTGATGCACAACGGCGATCGAACGTGCCATGGAGGGATGTCCCGATACCGCTGCTCGCCGTAGAAATTCTGTCGCCCACGACTGCTGCGCGCGATCGTGGCAAGAAAAGGCGCCTCTACCTCCAAGCAGGTGTCGAGGAATACTGGGTCGTCGATATCGATGCGAGGTTGATCGAGCGATGGCGCACAGAAGATGAACGACCCGAGATCGTTGATGGTGAATTGCGTTGGGCGTTGAGTGGCGGTTCATCGGGCATGTTGGATGTGACTAAGCTTTTCGAGCGGCTATGACCGTAGCCTCCTCCAGTGGGAAGGGTGCCACCGGCAACCCCACATCCGGCGGTGTTACACACTGCTGTCTCAACAAGGCCGTTCGCTTCCCTACTCAAACACATCCTTGCCCTGGTACCGTTCGAACAGGACTCCGAGCAAATCTGTGTGCCCGGCTTGCACGGCAGACATGACGGCCTCATCCTTGGGATATGTCACGATCTTAGACGAGCCTTTCGATCGATGTCGACGTTAGGCAAAGCCAGCTAATAATCTTATACCGATCGCTCGTCGTTTTCGTTACACATGAAGCCTTATACTACTCGACCAGCGGTAGATATGCCTTCTACGGACCCACCGCATCACCATACTGTTTGGCCATAACTCTCACGATTTGACCTACATGCGACAGATCGTGAACCACCCACGCGGCGAGCAACTGACTCATCGTCACCTGCCCCAATTCCGGATGGCTCCCCTTGAGTGCAAGTCGATCGTCACCCAAATCAAAACCTAGGAGAACGTCGATATTATGCGTCCTGAGAGTTGCGAACTCATCCAAAAGCTGCCCCAATGATTTCCCCTTGCTCTCGTCGAAGAACGCAACCCGATCGAACGGCACAAATGGTTGGGATTCACCATGTTCGAGAATGATGCGCATCCTACTTGTCCAATCAACCCGTTCGCCCGATATGAGATGGCCCACGACATCGTACGGACTCCACGTGTCGGCCCCCTCATTAGGTGTTACCCATTCATTCGAAAGACCGCCAAGCAGGGACTTCAAAGTTGCAGGGGTGCGCTCGAGAATCTCTCTCGCGAAACTAGGATTGCATTCCATCAAAGCCAACTCCGATTGCTGAATGTTTGTCGACGAAGCCAGACACCGTGGAGAAATACAACTGCCGATCCTGAATCGACTCTTTCTCTCACGTTGCCAACGAGACTATTGTAAAGCTCGACGGTGTGAGTTTCCCATAGCTGGAGGCGGTTTCCTTGGCGACAGCCTCAGATGATCCACTGCCGGCATACATGTTCGCCAGTTGGTTGTCCTTCCTCATCCCAGCATCGTATGCATGCGTGCACGGCCCGGACTTCATTGCGGATGGGATCGTCCGTGTGTCCTATTTCCTTGGACGCCCATTGCTGATGGACGCGACTCTCATCACCTTCGCGCAACGCGCGAGCGGCGCCCTCCTCGTTCTCATCAGTGCGGTTCTGTTCTCGGGCTACCTACTATATAGCTTCGCACCGCCTGCCAGGGGGTCGCGCGCGATCACTTATGTCGGTGCATTCGCCGCCAGCACGTTCTGCGCTCTTCTCTTTCCCTTTTCAGCTTGGGTGTGGGATGGCGTTTGGGAAACACGCATGGCCGCCGCGCTCTTCACCTGGCTCGGCTGGTTGTTGTACTTCACACGCAGTGTCGAATCTGACCGCATGTTACATCGCCCCTTCGTGCTCTTCTTTCGACGATTCGACAGTTTTGCCGACCTATCCATCCTGCCCAGTTTATTGCGGTTGACGCCGAGCAGAGTACCGGTTGTGATGCTGGTAAGTGGAACGGAAAACGAAGTTGGTTACTGGGACCCTGTCAAACTCATGACATACGGCGTGCGCGCAAATCTGCCCTGGGGCGGTCGACCGGTATTCCTGAGAGGCGGCAAAGACTGGGAGCAGGTGATGGAGTCACTTGTGAATCGCTCCGCCGTCATAGTCCTAGACCAAACGGAGAAGAGCGAGTCGATGAGCAAAGAAGTAAAAGCAGTGATGCAATCCGGTCGCCCCGTGGTCTTACTATCAGAGCAAGGCAAACCACCCGGCGACGAGTCAGACCCACGTCCTGGCGAAACTGATATCGATATTGAGTACAATCGCGACCGCGGGGCGTTCGCATTGCGTGCCGCAGTCGTCGTCATGATCGTGGCCACTACTGCATACCTGGTTGAGCTTCCGCGACAACTGCAAGAGAAAGCTGCTCAAGGCGAGTTGTTGAGTGGATTGTTTGGCGGAATGATCATGTTAGGGTTCGTGGCGGCCACGTCCGGCGGCCTCCTCTTACGCCTTGGCCTCTC
>JAZDDD010000465.1:0-7041 GCA_036679545.1 Gemmatimonadota bacterium
CTCGATCCCGCACGACTGACCGATGCATGTGCGTCGGTTCGGTTTGCCACGTTCGAGGTGCCGTGACGTACGGCGTCACCTTGGTTTCCCGTGCCTTATTGAACGAATCACAGACCCGAGCGAATCGATGGACACACACGTGTCATCCTACGTCGAAATAGAGGCTAACAAAAACGGAGTCAACATCCTTCGTTTGCGTCGCGGGAAAGTGAACGCACTCGACGTCGATTTCTGCGATCAGATAGTCGAGAACTTTCGCGAACTCCGGAATACAGCCAAAGCGGTGGTCCTCACGGCTGAAGGGTCGGTTTTTTCAGCGGGCGTGGATATTCCGCGAGTCCTCGAAGAAGATGAAGGTTACACTGACCAATTGCTGGAAGCCTTGGACCGTCTTTGTGTAGAGCTTTTGACATTTGACAGACCTCTCGTCGCGGCAATCAACGGCCACGCCGTTGCCGGAGGTTGCGTGATTGCGTGTTGCGCAGATCAAAGGATAATGGCTGTTGGAACCGGTAAGATTGGAGTTCCGGAATTGCGCGTTGGCGTCCCGTTCCCGCCAGCGCCTTTGGAGGTCATGCGTTTGGCCGTACCGACGCAATACCAGGAGGAGGTAATCTATCTCGGCGGCATGTACGCCGCCGCCGCCGCGAAAGTAAGAGGATTGGTCAACGACGTTGCCGAGCGCAAGTCGTTGCTGTCACAGGCCGTCGCAACGGCAGAAAACATGGCGGCTCTTCCCCACAAGGCATTCAGCATTACAAAGAAACTTCTTCGCGAACCCGTTCTCGAAAGAATCCGGGCCGGCAACGCAAAGTATGACTCGGCATTGCGAGAAATCTGGAAGACCCCGGAGACACGCGAGGCAATGCGAAGTTATTTCGCCAATAATTTCAAACCTGAGTGAGTCACAGGCCGGCAAATCGAATCCTGTAGCGGTGAGGAATCGAACGCCAATTACGGATCGTCTCGAACACAGTGGATTGTGCCAATCACTACCGAGTCGCCGTTTTCATACACGACTTCGCTCGTCCAAAAATATTGATCGTTCGTCATATCTTTGAACGAGATTCGTTGGATGTAAGCGAATCCACTCGCCGTTTCCTGTTCGCTTTCCATGACCATTGCCCCGTCGATGTCCCGTGCTTCGAAGACCGCACCGGTTGTGGGGCTCACGGTAGTCCAATGCACATACCAACGCTCGGTTTCCTCTGAATAGACACGCACATTCACATTCTTAGAACCCCATTCGTCACGAAACTCGTCGAGGATGCCGTGCCCGTTCATTACGTACTGCGCTCGCCAGGTTGCATTCCCCTCGCGTGCCGGAATCCAATCTCCGTCACGGAACTTCTTATCCTCCAGACGGCATGAGAACGATCCCACCATGAACGCATACTCTGCGATCTCCGCCGGAGCCGTTGGATTCGGAAAACCGTAGGGATGGTCACGATTCGCCCTGTACGGTTCTCCCAATCCCGCGATCAAATCCTCATCAAGGGGCGGGAGTTGAGAGTGGCAACCAAGGGTCCCGACCGCCATGAGATAAAGAACCGTGGGGGAACGAATGCTCATGAGTCCTCGGTTGAACCGTAGACGTGAATCGTTGACGATTTTTAGCACGGGAAAACCTGTTTTAAGGACGCGTTTTAGGCCGTTGACAAGGAAATGATGCGCAAAGTGTCAAACATTTTGCGCGTTACGTCCATTTGCAACGGATTCGCGAACGCTTTTCACCGCAATTGGGACGCGTTCACCTACGGGCCCAGTCGGCCCAACGGCGTGTGCCATCAATTCGCGTTCGCGTTCGTTCTATAAGATGAATACGCTTTGAATATCATGGACTGACCCCGGAGCACCACGGTTAGTGGGAGGCATCAATGGACCAGGTTGTAGGATTCGGCGAATTCGACTTTAACCGCACTACCGGAGAACTCTATCGGGACGGCGGCCGAAGACCGCTCGCACCAACACCCGCGAAACTTCTCCGTGAGTTAGTCGAAAAACCGGGCGAATTGGTGACGCGAGAGGACCTCTGGGCAGCCGTTTGGCCGGGAGAATACCTCGATCTCGATCAACGGTTGAACTTTTGTGTGTACCAGCTTCGGCAAAGCCTGGGTGACGACGCAACGACGCCCTGTATCATCCAAACATTGCCACGGCTTGGATACCGATTCCTTCCCGAGGTATCGGTCAACCGGGCTCGGTGGACAGACGTCATTCGCCTTAATGGTTCTGAGAATGCTTCGGCGCATGAGCCAGCGACTGTGGGCTCACGACGTGTGTGGCGCAGCCACCGATGGGCGGTGGCGGCGACAATAGCGATATCGGTGTTTGCAACCACGGTTGTCATGTACGGACGGAAAGGACCGGAGCTGGCCGCAGTCAATCGTTCCGCCTCTCCGGCCAACGACGCGTACGCCTTGGCCGAGTACATTCTCTCTGCGACGGAGCCCAACTGGCCGCAGGCAGAAGAATATCTGCAAAAAGCTTTGGAGGCGGATTCAACCTTTGCGCCAGCATATGTGGCACTTGCGACAATTCGCCAGGAGGTGGGTGACTGGCCGGACGCCGAGCGGTTCCTGAATACTGCGTTGACCTTCGATCCGGAACTGCCGGAAGCTCACCAAATCTTGGGCGCTCGCAGATTGTTTACCGATTGGGATTGGGATGCAGCCCAGAAACATTTACACTTCGCGCTCGAAAACGAGAAAACCCGAATCGTAGCACATCGACTACTCGCACACCTCGCGATCGTGCGTGGTAACCATGCAATCGCCATCTTCAACGCAGATCGCGCGAGGCAGTTGAATCCCGGAGACGCCGTCAGCCAGGCCGACGCGGGCTGGATTCACTATTGGGCAGGCGCTTATGACAATGCAGTCGCAGTTTGTCAGGAAAGCCTGCGGCTCGTGGGGGCGAATCCGTGGAACGAAGCGTGCTTGTTGAGCGCGTGGATCGCAAATGGCGAGTTGACGTTGGCTGCCGAAATGGCACGAAGCGACTTAACAGCCGCCGGTCAAATCGTCTCGGCCACACCGGACCAACCGGACCGCGTTCTTAGCGAATTCTATTACTGGCGTCTGTCACAACTCGATTCCGTGCCCAAAAGCCATTACGCCAAGGCGCGTCTCGAAGCGCTTGTCGGGCGTCCCGCTAGGGCCCTTCACCACCTGATGAGGGCGGCCGAAGAACGCCACGTCGGCGTGTTGTATGCTGCGTCTGACCCGGTGTTTGGCCTCCTCGCGAACAATCAGAAGTTCAAAGAACTCTGTGCGTGGGTGAGGTCAACAAACCGACAAATGTCAGTAGGATCCAGCGTGGCAGGGTGAGCGAAGAACACCTACCCTGCCACCCGGTACACCTAGTGCCTCACATACCACAAGCCGATGGTTGCGCCAGTGTCGCCTGGTTCTTTCGCAGCCGTCCATTCCTGGAGGACCCGCCCATCCACGTTTCGCAAACCGTTTGTCAGAGTGACATCTGTCCCATGACGGCCCGGACGAGTACCACTCATCGAGACTTGATCGCCGCTAAACGTTCCCTCGAGACGGAAAGCGTTGCCACGATTGTCCGTGTATGTTCGATGCCATGTCTCCGTCGTAAAGTCATAGCTCACAAAACTCCGCGTCGAGTACCCACGCCTCGAACGGAATCGTTCCTCGATTAGACACCCGCTCAAATCCTTGACGATGGTGGCTCGCCCGAGGACATGACGGCCGATTCGCACGGTCCAATGACCGAGCCAGAAATCCAGTTGGTCGTACGCCTCAGCATTGCATGAAGTTGTACCAACAGGAGGCGCCGGTTCAAATGGATCCGCGGGGTTATAGTTGATGTCGGCAGTAGCGAGCGGGTAGGTTTCGCCGCCATCAAACGAGGCTTCGAAAAGCTGATTCACCACGTCTCCCATCAACGGAGTCCAGGTAATGCGTTCGACAAACGGAAAGAATGAACCGTCCGGGAGGGGAAACAACCTCGGACCGGTCATCACCATCTGATCCCCCACAATCCCACCGTTCAATCGAAAATTCGTGGCGAGTTCGCTGATAAAGGTTTGGAGCCACTCTCCCGTTGGGCGGTCGTACGCATTCAGGCTTCGGCCACGGATACCACCGGTTCCGGCAAATTCCTCGGTGATCAGACATCCGCCAACCTCACGCTCAATTGCATCGGTTCCCACAGCTGAGCCGTCGGGGTTGACGAGGTTGTAATGTCCAAGCCAAAAATCGAATTGACGATGCGGCCCGCGTGTGCACAGCCGTCTCCGACCACGCTTTGCGTGGACGCCGTAGGGAGAAAACCCCTTCGGCCAATCGGCACGCGCTGAATTCACCAGCCGGTGTAGCTCGCTTTCGTCATCCACGATTGGTGCGGTGGTTTCGGTACAACCGGCGGCGAGCGCGATGCCGATGGTGTAGGCAAACGTTCGAGTCTTCATACACAACTCCCTGTCAGGTTTACGGTCGGCCACCGATGCTCGACGAAGGCCGTCGCTGGTCGCAGAATAGGCGGCTTTGCGAAAACGGCCATTTGCAGGGGGTTGGAGTGTCTTGGCAATTGATTTGAACGCGGATTGGGCGTTTTTGCGGGGGGATGCTAATACAACGCAAATGAATAAACGACGATGCGTCGGACCGAGGTCTTGGCTAGTCGAGTCTTCTACGGAAAGAGTTTATCTAATCAATGGTCGGTTTCAACGTCCGCGAATATGGACGGCACGTCGATCACGAGCGGGGCGGATAATTCAGGCGGGTGCCAGGTAAACTGATCCGCGTAGACCGCGGCCTCCTTGCCACCGTGCGCACTCACCGTGACGCGGCGTTCTCGAAGATCGACACGCCAAACATCACGGACCCCAATGGTGGTGTACGCGGCATGTTTGAAATCACGGTCGTAAATGCGGGATCCGCGACCGGAGACCTCGACGGTCAGTCACCAGCGTTCCGGAACAGGACAAGCGTTTGGTCGTGGTGGCGCCCACGCCGTATGACCCACCTCAGAATCGCGCGACAATGCACTCGTCGAGCATTGCGAGCCTGCCGGTCCACGACGAGGTCGATGAGCGCGACGAATTCGCGGAAACCTCCAAGGAATCATCGATTGGGCAAAACAGACAACCCAGATGAACGCAGCAGGCGGTCATCGGCGGTCACCAGCGTCAATTCATAAACTGCCGCCGTCGCGGCGAGAAAACGGTCAGCCGGATCCTCATGAGACAGTTGGACTCGTCGACTTTGCATTGCAACAGCATGCGTAACCGCCGCCTCTCTGAACGGACCCGCCTTGAGCATGTCATTCACAACAACCGCCGGTTGTCCGACAACTTCCAAGCGTTTCCGTTCGACCAGTAACAACGTCTCCCAAATGCTAATCGGTGACAGCCACAGCTCGTTGTCGGGAGATTCCAGATGGCCGGCCACGGCGTTGGTCAACCTGTCCGGTGCAAACAGACTCCAAATCCAGATGTGCGTGTCGAGAAGGAGCTTCAACCCCCGAGTGCCTCCCACTCCTCTACCGCCACCGCAGACTCGACGATGTCGCCCGTCACACGCCCTCGTTCGGCCAACGAGCCCAGCCATTTGAGTCCTATTGGCATTGGCGGCGGGGGGATCACCTCGGCCACGGGCTCGCCCCGGCGAGTGATGACAATCGACCGGCCAGTCCGCCGAACACGCTCCAGGACCGCCAGGCACGTGGCCTTGAACTCGGAGATGGCAATTCGTTCGGGGGTTTCAGGCATGATATAGCATATCATGGTCCGAGACCATGGTCAACTGATTATTGAGCCAACCGAATCCCCGCTTCCGACGGCCCGTCTTAGCGCTCCATTCCTTGGTAATGGGCTCCGTGCTCGGCACGACGAGCATAATCCGGCTCTAGATGCACGATGGCCATGTCCATCAGTGCAACTTCAGCATTCGCACCACGGTCGGAGCCAATGTCTGGCCGCCGTCTTCGACGATCGCGGAAACGTCGTTCCAGTATAGAATTGACCCATCCGGACTGAGTGCGAGGTCATTCGGGAACGAAAGCGTAGCCTCCATGGCAGGTCCGTCGTCAACTCCGTGACCACCGCTGCCCGCAACTACCTCAAGGGTCCCATCCAGACTGAGTTTGAAGATCTGATGCGCCGACCTTGCAGCGACGTAGAAAACGTCACCCGCGTACACCAGATGCCCGTTGTTCTCTCCTGGCAGCGTTGCGAATCGTTCGACCTCACCAGCAGCCGAGATCCGGAGGACATCACCGTTAGAAAAGTTGGAGACGTAGAAGCGGCCAGCGTCGCCCGCAACCAATCCGTTCGGGCACTGTAGGAGGTCGCTGCTCGCAAACGCCTCAACCGCTCCTTCCGGTTTGACTCGGGCAATTGTGTTGGCGCCGCAGTTTGCGACCAGCAGATCCTCTCCATCAAAGGCGATGCCAACAGGGTTGGTTAAACCCGTCGCGTATTCGGTGAGCATACCGTCAGGGCCTACAATGTCGATACGATTTCCGCCGATGTTGGCCTGGAAGAACCGACCCCGACTATCGATGGTGTTGCCGCTCGCGCCACGAAACCCTTCGGCAAAGACTTCCACTTCACCTTCCGGAGTGATTCGAAACACTCTGGTACCCATCGGACCGCGGCTCAGCGTAGCCCCGAAGTCGGCCGTGTAGACGTTGCCGGCAGCGTCAACTTCAAGACCGCCCGAGCCTGCTTCGATCGGCCCCGCCAGCGTAGCGACCTCACCAACGGCCAGCACACGACCCTGCCCGGCCGCCGGATCCACAACGCCCACTATTGAAATGAGCAAGACCAGGGACGGCGTGAGCGCGATCGCACCGCTAAAGTGCGCGGTCGATTTTCGATACACTTGTGTACGCACGTGACACTCCATGACAATCCATTCGTGAGACGTTGGACGTAATCGTAGCTCTCAAGCGAGGTCAAGGGGGTTCCGCTCAAGGTCACGCGGTCGTCGCCAACTTTGGCATGCGTACGCTCTCAATGTCCAGCGACACGGGATGACGCCGACGGCGTTTAGCTATCGGAACGCCCGC
>JAZDDD010000466.1:0-46831 GCA_036679545.1 Gemmatimonadota bacterium
TACTGCCAACAGCGATCCGTAAAGATCCGGTGCAGTTTTGGAAATCTCGAGCCCTGCCCAACCGAATATGCCAAGACAAAACAGCAAGACAGACACGCCAAAGAATCCAAGTTCTTCACCGATGGTACTGAAAATGAAATCGGAATATGCGTATGGCAGGTATCCAAGTTTTTGCATACCCACACCGAACCCCTGTCCAAATAACTGACCGGAGCCGAGCCCAATGACGGACTGGTTGACCTGCCAACCCGACTCCGCAAGATCCTTGCTCCGTGAGAAGAACTCGTAAAACCGGGTGAATTGATACGATTCCGTCAGCTCCCATAGCGAAACGAACGCTATGGCCATGACACCCAAGATCAAAAAGTGTCCGAGCTTGGCACCGGCGGCAAAGAGAATCACACCGACAAGTACACAGTATAAAAATGCGGTGGAGAGATCCGGCTCGAGCAGGATAAGCAAAGCGGTGGGTGCGACTACGACGGCGAATGGCAGCACGCCGCGCCGAAAATCCCCCAACACTTCTTCATCCTTCTTTTTGGTGGCGAGCTTTGCGGCCCACATTACGATAGCTAGCTTCGCGATCTCAGACGGTTGAAAGCTGATGTTTGCTAGCACCAACCAACGGGTGGCGCCGTTGCGTTGCAACGCAAAGTCGCTTGTTATGGGCATGATGAGCATCAGAAGCATTACCGTCACAACGGCCATGATCCACCACGCCCAGCGCTGCCATATGTGATAATCCAACCGCGACACGACCATCACGACGACGGCCCCAACCAACGCGCCCATGAGTTGCTTGATGGCGAACGTCGATCCAGGATCACCCTGCCGGACCGCAACGATACCCGATGCGCCGTAAACGGCGGCGATGCCAAAGACGACCAGAATGGCCGTCACAACGATCAGCAGCCGTGTTTCATAATGTGGATAAATTCGCCCAGATGCCATGGTCACAGTTGCCGCGCGAGGGTGCGGAACGCCTTTCCCCGATGCATGTAATTCTCATACTGATCGAAACTTGCGCAAGCGGGCGAAAGCAAAACGGTGTCACCCGCCAACGCAAGCTGCCCGGCGCGTGCCACTGCATCGTCTAAGGTGTCAACTTGTGCGACGGACACACGCCGCAGTTGACGTGCAATTACCGGCGCGGCCTCGCCGTATGCCAACACGGCCCGAGCACGCGACCCCAAGACATCGGCGAGTATCCCGAAGTCTTCACCCTTGCCGCGGCCACCAAGGATGAGCACCACGTCTCCGGTGACGGCTTTCAACGCAGCGGTCGCGGAAGCCACATTGGTCGCTTTGGAGTCGTTCACCCACCGAACGTCATTGTGGATACATACCGTCTCCAAGCGGTGTGGTAACGCGGTCATGGTACGCAATCCATCCCCAATTTGCGATGTCGTGAGGCCGACACGTTTGGCGACGAGTGTCGCCGCAAGGGCGTTTGCAACGTTGTGATCACCCAAGAGTGAAAAGGAATCCCGATCGATGATTTCTTTGTCCATCGACACCAGGGCGTCCCGAGATCGGTCAAACCAGGCCTCCGCCTTCTTTTGGACGCTAAAACGTTCGACCGTTCCGTTGACCCCGGCAACCATCTTTGCCACACGATCATCATCGTCGTTGACAACCCAATACGACGAAGGTTTGGCATGCATGAACATGCGTTGCTTGTCGGCATAGTATTCGGCAGCCGTTTCATACCAGTCCATATGATCCGGAGCCAAGTTGGTGAGCACTCCAATGGAGGGGTTTACACGTTGGGAATAGTGGAGTTGGAACGAAGACAGTTCTATGACGAACCAGTCTGTGGCGGGATTCTGCGCCGCAACGATCAAGGGTGTGCCAATGTTGCCGGCCGCTACGGACGCAATACCCGAGTGGCGGAGAATGTGATCGATCAATGCCGTTGTCGTTGTCTTACCGTTGGTACCCGTGACCGCAACCATGTTGCGGTCGGTGAGGGAGAGGGTAGCAAGATCGATCTCCGACCAGACCTCTTTTCCGGCTGCTAAAGCGGCGCGCACCGGTGGCGTGTTGGGTGGGACACCGGGAGATACTACGACCGCCGTTGCACGCCCGATCCTTTCGATGTCATGTGTACCGCACTCGGTTGCCACACCCATGCCCTCGAGGTCTTTGGCCGCCGAGCGCACCGTGTCACTGGTACTTAGATCCGAGGCGTAAACCGACAGACTCGCCGATGCGAGTGCCTTGCCAACGGCGACACCGGTGGTTCCGATCCCGATGACGGCGATCTCACCAGTTTGCCAACCGGCCGGGATTACCGGATTTTGAGCGTTGCTAGCGCGACGAGCGCACACAGGAGACCGAGGATGTAAAACCGGATGACGATCTTCGACTCAGTCCAGCCGGAAAGTTCGAAGTGATGATGAAGCGGTGCCATGCGGAAAAAGCGATTCTGACGCGCGTACTCTATGCCGTGCCGTCGTTTCCGCCATTTGAATACACTTGTTTGGATGAGGACCGACATCGTTTCGGCGACAAACACACCGCCAATCAAAAGCAAGAGGAATTCTGACTTGAGGAGAATGGCCACCGTCCCAAGCGCGCCACCGATGGCCAAACTACCGGTATCGCCCATCATGATTTCCGCTGGGTGCGAATTGAACCAGAGAAATCCAATGGCTGCGCCCATCAAACTCGCACAAAACACCGACAGCTCGCCCGCACCAGGAATATAGTAGATCAGTAAATACTCCGACGCGACGGTGTTACCGATCAGATACGCAAAGATGGCAAACGCGGCGGCCGCAATCACGGTCAAACCGGACGCGAGTCCATCGAGGCCGTCTGTGAGGTTCACCGAGTTACTGGAAGCTGTCATGATGAACGTGACAAACATCATGAACAAGATTGGTGGCAGTGAGAAAGAGAAATATTTGAAGAAGGGAACCGTTGTCTCGTTGGGTGCCAAACTTCCGGTGTCCAGGGGTATGAACAACAGATAGGCCGCCAAGATCAGGCCAAATGTTACCTGCCCAATGAGTTTATAGCGTGCAACCAAACCACGGGGCTTTTTTTGTACGACCTTCAAGTAGTCGTCGAGAAACCCGATTGCCGCCATCCACATGGTTGCCGCAACCGCCGTAAAAGTAAATCGCGTATCTAAGCGCGCCCACAACAATGTGGGGACAACCGTCGCCAAAAGAATGATCAGCCCACCCATCGTGGGCGTGCCCTGCTTCTCACGGTGCCCTGCCGGTGCATCCTCCCTGATGACTTGACTGACCTTGCGCGCACGTAGCGTGCGAATAACCCACGGTCCGGTAACAAAAGAGAGAAACATGGCGGTGACCGTGGCACCGGCCGCGCGAAAAGAAATGTACGTGAAGACACCGAGCCCGGGGATTGCGTCAGCAAACGGCGGAAGGAGGTGATAGAACAAAGAGGCTCAGCTCGCTGCGAGAATGGGAATGACACGTTCGAGTCCAACACCTCGAGACGCTTTGAGCAATACAAGCTCGCCGCCACCGAGGCGCCCCCGCAAGGCTCGGCCCAGGTCCTCAACGTGGTTGGCTGTTATGAGACGGTTGGCCGGTTGGATGTCCATGCTTGCAAAGGGCGCAGCAAAGTCACCAATCACTCCGATGATATGTGGTTCCATCTCCTCGATCGCCGCGGCCGCGGCGCGGTGCAAGCTGTCGCTTTCCTCACCCAGCTCAAGCATGGACCCGACGACGATGACCAGCTGCCGACCAGCTCGGAGTGTCTGTACGAGTTGCAATGCCGCATGGAGCGATGCCGGATTGGCGTTGTACGTATCATTCACGATAGTCAGCGAACCGCGTTGCATGACCTCACAGCGGCCCCGAGGCAAGACGACCTTCGACAACGCGGTGGCAAAGTCGCCATCCAGACGTACGAGACGCGCCACACCCAACGCCAACAACGCGTTGGCGACCTGGTGTTTGCCCGCAACACGGAGTTGGACATCTTCTCCCATGTATCTGACCCGCCCACACCCCTTCGAGTCTAGCTCCCAATGATCGGGCCTAACATCCGCTTGCCGTGACATCCCCGCGACGAGCACACGTGGACAGAGCTTGTTGGCTCGACCGGGTAGTTCAGGCGGGGATTCTCCTACGACCGCCGCGGGAGGACCACGTAGCAACGTCGTCTTTTCATCCAGCACCCCCGGCACAGATTGAAAACCCTCGAGATGACCTGCAGCGACGTTGGTAATCACAGCCACTGTTGGCTCGATGATATCTCGCAGCACACCAATTTCACCCGGTTCGTTGGCTCCGGCCTCCACAACCAACGCCTCGGTGTCATCGGGTGCTTCGAGAATCGTGAGGGGAACCCCAACACGATTGTTGTTATTCAACCTTGTGCCGTGCGTGTTCCACTTCGTTTGCATCAACGCGAGCACCATTTCCTTTGTACTCGTTTTCCCGTTGGTTCCGGTGATTGCGACGACAGGACCATCCATCAGGCGACGGCGGTATCTGGCCAACATCCCATATGCGGTGAGCGTGTCCTCAACTTCGAACAGTGTCAACCCCGCAACCGGCGGTTGTCCCGATTGTACGACGGCACCCGTTGCACCACCATCGCGCGCCGCGTCGAGAAACGTATGTCCATCAAATCGTTCGCCGACCAACGCGACAAAAAGCGAACCGGGAGCCAACGTTCTGGTATCGGTCGTGACGCCGCTGAATGACTGCGTGGCCCCAGACGAAAGCCCCAGTGCGATGGCGACCGCTTCGCTGGTCCACAACGTCATTTACGATTTCCGTTCCTGCATCGCGTCCGCGACAATTTCACATTCATCGAATGGAACCCGCTCAGTTCCTATCACTTGATATGTCTCGTGGCCCTTGCCCGCAAGCAACAGGCAATCGTTGGGTTGCATCATCCCGACGGATCGATGAATGGCCTCGCGACGGTCGACAATGCGGAGGTAGGCCTTTCCATCCATGCCCTCTTCCACGTCGTTGACGATTTTTTCGGGATCCTCCGTGCGGGGGTTGTCCGATGTCACAACCGCAACGTCGGCACCGCGTACGGCAATGCGCCCCATCGGCGCACGCTTTCCGGCATCACGGTCACCGCCACAACCAAACAAGACGATGAGGCGCCCTGTTGTGATCTCGCGTGCCGCACCAATGGCCCGTTCTAACGCATCAGGTGTGTGCGCGTAGTCACGCAATACAAGAAGCCCATCAGAACCAATCTGCTCCATCCGCCCGGGTACCTGTGGCACGTTAGCGAGCCGTCGTCGCAATATGTCGGGCGGCAGACCCAGCGCCAAAGCCGCCGAAGACGCAGCGACCGCGTTGCTCACGTTAAACACCCCTAAGAGCGGCGAGCGAAGTTCGAGTGTTTGTTCATCATCATTGGCAGCGAATAGCGTATAACGGAGATCGAATAGAGCGCCGTCATGGGCTACGGTCTTGACGGTGGCCAACACGTCGGCGGCACCGCGTGTGCCGTATCGCAAGCGACGCTGCCCGCTGGGCAAAGGGAGCGCACTCCACGCAACATGGTCCACGTTGACCACTTGCCAACCCGCTTCGGAGATGTGACCGGCCAGACTCATCTTTGTGGCGAGATACGCCTCGAACGTGCCGTGATAGTCGAGATGATCTCGGGTGGCGTTGGTAAAAATGCCGGCGCTGAACGTTACGCCGTGAAGACGATTTTGATCCAGTGCGTGAGATGAAACCTCCATCACCACGGTGCGGGTTCCGCGACGTCGTAACATTGCCAACGTCTCGTGCAACGCCGCAGCACCGGGTGTGGTCAATTTCTCCTCGTAAATCGCCGTACCGGTACCATCGAACGCACCCAACGTTCCCACCGCCGCTACATCTTGGTCTCCGTTCAGGAGGTGTTGCAGGATGCTGACGGTCGTAGACTTACCATTCGTGCCGGTCACGCCAATCATCAGTAAATCATCCACGGGGCGACCGTGGTATTCCGACGCGGCGATGGCGGTTGCGATGCGGACATCCGCCACGACGATTTCATCCGCCGCGTCTTGCGAATTAGTTACCAAAAACGCGCGGGCACCCCGTTCGCGCGCCTGCGCGATGTATGCGTGGCCGTCAGCGACCGTCCCCTTAATCGCACAAAACAATGAACCGTCCACGACACGGTTGGTGTGATCAACGACACCGGAAAGTGATGTGGGAGGATTTTCGGGAGCCTTGAGAAGTTGACCCTCGCGCGCGAGGGCTGCGAGAACCTGGGAGAACTTAACCACCGCCGCGTGCCGCGGTGCACACCAACGTAACTGTTGAGCCCGATGGCAATGACGTTCCCGTAGCGGGTTGGGTGACACAAGACGGGCCCCAACCCTCAACCCGGACTTGGAACTCGAGATCGTGCAGCTTACGCGCTGCGAGACGAATTGGATCTCCAGTGACATCGGGAATCTCTTTTTCGTACACGGCGATGTCCTCTGGCTTTCTTGGCAACCGCAGATGAAAAGGTGCCGTGCCGGGATCCACTGCACGTGGCGATTCTTCAATTGGATCTGACGACACTAACAAAGAAGCGCGGTCGAGTACCGGTGTTCGACCGGCCAACAGTTGTTCGAGCATCGAACGCGTCAGCGGTACCGCACTCGCGGCGGCATAGGTGCCTGCCGGATCATCGAGTTTCACAACCATCACAAACTGCGGATCCGATGCAGGAAACAAGGAAATGAACGTAGCGGTGTGCGAACCAGGCACATAACGACCATCGATCACGCGTCTTGCCGTTCCGGTCTTTCCCGCCACCTCATAGGTCGCCAGCGCCGCCGCCTCGCCTGTACCACCGTCGTAAACCACAGCGCGTAGCATCCCACGTAACCTGTCCGCGTGCGCCGCCGAGATCACCCGTCTCACGGGTCGCGGTTCATGACGATAAATGACTTCCCCGGACACTGCGACGACACGCTTGATAAGTGTTGGCTGCACCATGACGCCGTCGTTGGCCAGCGCAGCATACGCCTGTGCCAGCTGTAGCATGGTGGTGGCAACCTCATAACCCATGGCAAGACTGGCAGAACTTGTCATCGACCAAGCGTCCGGCCGCCGCAAGATTCCCGGGGACTCCGCAGGGAACTCGATCCCGGTTGGCGTTCCCAAACCGAAATCTCGGAGCATCGCGAATTGTTGCGGTCGTGTCAGCCTACTCGACAGTTTCGCGATTCCGATATTGCTCGAACGACGGACAACATCGAACAGGGTCATCCAACCCTCGTTATGATCGTCCGTTATCGTCCGATGTGGTGTCTTGTATTCGCCGTCCTCTCCCCAAACGGAATCGCTTTGCGCGACGAGACCCCTATCAAGCAACGCCGCGGCAGCAAAGATCTTGGCCGTTGACCCGGGCTCGAAGGCTGATGTGAACGAGCTAACGGTGGAACTCGACTCGCGTGAACGAGATGCCACCGCCAGAATCTCTCCCGAACGGGGGTCAATGATGACAACGTTGCCCGACAGCGCTTCGAGTTTCTCCATGGCATCGCTCAACGAGCGCTCAACAAGGTCTTGTAGGTCGATGTCGAGGGTCACGTGTACGTTGTGGCCCGGGGTGGGGAACGCATCCAACCGCCCAGGTGTTTGATAGGTGCCACCGACGTGATCTCGAAGCACCACGGCACTGCCGGGAGTTCCCTGTAACAACGTGTCCATCACTCGCTCAATGCCGCTGGCCGCAATGCCGTTGCTCGCCGGTCGACCCAGAACCGCCGCCGCAAGATTACCGTGGGGATAGAAACGGTTCAAACTGGAGTTGACGTAAACGCCACGTAGCGAGCGAATGTCATGTACGCGGTTCGACGAATACGGACCGGCCAGATAGCCGAACCGTTTACGCAACTCCCGATTCAAACGAGCCGAGGAAATACCAAGAGCGGTCCGGATCTGTTTTGCGGTCTCGGCGGAGTCCACAAACTCACCGGGTGTCAAATCAATACTGTAACTCTCCTGCGACACGGCGAGCTGATTGCCCCAACGGTCGAGGATCGCACCCCGCGGCGCCGGGAGTTCCTCCCGTTCGGTACGAACCGCCGCGGCCGTGGCTGCGTGCTGTGCTCCATCTAACAGCTGTACCTGGGCGGCACGTAACAGCAGCACACAAAGCCCCACCAAGGCGATTGCCCCCACTGCACGTATGCGAGAATCAGGTTCTGCCATCAGTCAGCGCACTTTCCGAGTCCACAACAATATTGACGACTTCCGTATCCGCCGGTAGACGCAGACCGAGCGACTCGGCACGCGGGATCAGCCGTTCTCGGCTCCTACTCAGACTGATACGTCGTAGAAGGTCATTTCGTGTTGATTGGAGCACACGACGTTCTTCCTGCAATGTGCGTAGTTCGGTTGCAGCAACCACGGAAGAAGTTTGACGCGCCGCCACAATCACCAACACGCCAAAGAAAAATACAAGCCACACGCTGACCCAAAACCGACCCCGAACCTTCATGCCTTTCGAAAGACTCGCATTTTGGCAGAGCGTGCGCGCGGGTTCGTGGCCAACTCATCCGACCCTGGCGTAACCGGTGACTTGGTCACCACCGTGCCCAGCGCCTTGCCACGACAGACGCATACCGGATGGGTGGGCGGACACACACACGACCGAGCCCAATCGCGGAATGCGTGTTTGACGATACGATCCTCACCGGAATGGTAGGTCAACACGGCAAACGAGCCCCCCAGTGTGAGCGCATCCCGCATTCGTGGCAGTCCGTCTTTTAATTGCTGCAACTCATCGTTAACCGCGATTCGCAAAGCCTGAAAAAGCCGCGCGAAATCAGAAGGGCCGGCTCGGGATCCCAGCACCGCCCGAATTGCATTGACCAAGTCATCACTTGTGACAAACATCTGCGTGGCACGACGGCGGCTAACCTCTGCCGCCAGACGTCGCGAACGACGTTCATCGCCATATTGATAAAAGATATCAGCTAGCTCGCCCTCTTCCGCTTCATTGAGAATATCCGCGGCCGTGGCACCGACACCGTCCATGCGCATGTCGAGTGCGGCACCGGAGCGAAACGTGAACCCGCGGTCGATTTCGTCGATTTGTTGCGAGGAAATACCGAGATCCAAAAATAAGAGATCCGGGTGGAATCCATCGATGATGGCTAACGCCTGTTCGGATCCGAAGGACAGGAAGTGTAGGGCAACGCTTTCACCAAACCGAGCGGTCAGGTCCTCACGGACGTGTGGGTCACGATCGAAGGCCACCACCTCAGCGCCCGTATCGACAAATATCTGCAGGTGTCCACCACCACCCGCCGTCCCATCGACAATGCGGGAGCAGTCACGGGCGAGGTCCGCCGCTTGGGCGAGCATAACGGGGATATGTCTAACAGCCAAGGTCACGATAGATAAACATAACGCCCCGCTTGGCAATCAAGCGGGGCGTTTTGGAACCCTAGACGGGGCTGACGGGACTTGAACCCGCGGCCTCCGGTGTGACAGACCGGCACTCTAACCAAACTGAGCTACAGCCCCTCGCGTAGCCGCGAATTATACCGCCGGGGCTACTCGCGGATCAAGGACCAGTCTTCTTAGTTCGCGCACGACAGCTGTTGGCGGACCTGGGGAATCACCTGCTCATACGCGGGATACTGTGTCCCGAGAAACTGCTCCGCGGTGACCTCGGATAACCCGCGACCAGCTTCCATGGCCGCTCTACCACGAGCAACATGACGCTCGTACATCGAGACCGCCTCACAGCTGTTGGCTTCCTGCACTTCGGAAAACAGATCTGAGAGATAGAAAATCGTGACGAAGCCGAGGAAGAATTGGGCCCGCTCGCGAATGGCCTGCCGCACCGGATATTCCAAGCCTTTTGACAACCAATCTGCCGCCCACCTCGGATTGCCGTTGGCCTGCAACTGCGCCATTCGCAAACCTGGGGTAACGTATAGACCGCCCACGCTGGCCGAGACACGCTCGTTAGACGACCTGCCCGCCACGGCGGTCAGGATCGAGTCAATCTCCATTGTGAGCGCGGTATCGAGCGGTATTGTGGAATCAATGACTAGCTCGCCGATCAACACCTGGGCAACGGAAAGCCCTGCTTGCGTGTTTTCTGGTTCAATCGCAAGAATACGGCGGTTGATGATCATCGCCGAATCGCTCAACCCAACACCGACCAATTGCAACGCGTGCGCGGTCAGATAGGAAACACGGTCGGAGAATTGGGAAACGGCGATGCCCGTCCATTTCAGCGAGCCCGTTGTATCTCCAGCGAAATCGGCCGCACCAATCACGCCAGCCAAGAACGTGGTATCACTCGCCAAGTCGGGATTTATCTCGTACCGGCGTTCGTACGCTTCAAACACGCAGTCGAACCGGTTATCCGCAACACAGATCCCGGTTTTGACCAGCATAAGTCTGTCTTCCGCCTCACCATCCAACAGGCCCTGCGCCTCGTCCAGTAAGACAATGGCGCTATCGACAAGGTTTGACTCAGCATACATCCGCGCCACCGTCTCGCGCTGTTCAACGTCGGTGGGATTGGCGTTCAGCTGAGCATGGAAGGTCCGGATTGCGCCTAACGTGTCACCTTTGGCAAGAAAAAGCTGGCTGGTACGTCTGGAACAACGATCATTCTGCGGGTCCCCGGCCGTACACGTTTGGTACGCCCAGATCAGACTGTCCTCAGGTTGGCCCGGGTGATTTGGGTAAAGTGTAAACGCCCGATTGGCCCGCTCGCGGGCACCACGAAAGTCACTGCGGTCGCGCCGGTCGTTGCACTGCTGAACCTCACGGGCCGCCCGCACCTGACTTCTCAAGGTGTCGGCGACGAAATTCGCGAAATCACTGGCATCAATCCCGGGCTCGCCAGTGAGTTCCATGACACCACCAAGACCGGAGCGCCCAAAATCCACCAACCGCATTTTCACCCGCGGGGCCGCGCCACCGTGAAATCGTCCGCTGATGTAGGAATCGGCAGAGACGAAACGTGCGAGCTGTTCAGTTGACGTTTCATCAAGGATCGTCGCACATCCAAAACCGGATGCCTCCAACGCCTCGCAATAGCGCTCATTGGTCACCACCCGCATTTGGTTGCGGACACGCCCGGCGAGACGGTCACGCAATTCCGCGGCAAACTCGATTACAAAGGCCGAGTCGGCAAGATTCTCCGGCCACGGCGGTGCGATGAGTATCTGCTTCAGATTTTGCTGGTTCCGGCGCCGCTGTGCCTCCGCCGCATGGGGCAGCAATGCCACTACAGTAGCCAAGACGACAGTTAACTTTAACAAAGACATAAACTTACGCACGATCTGACCTCCAGCCTTTAGCTCTTGTGCAAAGCTCAAAGAGTGGGATGAAAAGCTTCATTATAAAGTACCCCAATGGGCGAAGAGGGATTCGAACCCCCGACTTCCTGCTTGTAAGGCAGGCGCTCTAAACCAACTGAGCTATTCGCCCGCGCCGTCACCTTACAACGCCAAACCCACTGGGAATAGAACACAGTAGCCAAGCACCAGCAGCACAGGTGCCAGACCCGTCGATCCGGCCGCCAGTAGCAAGTATCCGGCGACAAGGGCTAGGACAGCGCCGCCCAAGAAGGCGTAGTTTTTTGGACCGAACTGCAAGCGGGCCGAGGAGTTTCCGGTCATGGGTGTGAGAGCCTAATCGTCTACGCCGAAGTCGTCAAGAAGTCGCGCCCGGTTCTTTTGGAACGATCCAGCTTTCATCGAGAGCCTCCTTGCGCGCACTGTTCGCCTTTCGCCGCCGAAACCACACCAGTACCACGGCGCCACCCACCACACTCCAAAACATGCTAAACGATGTTGCCATGACAAGCCAACCATAGCGGCTACGGACATCCTTCCGCCACATCTCCTCAAACCCCTCCAAGGTGACATGGTATGTCGCGCGGAGCGCCCCGTCAAAGTCACCGGTGCTGCCGAGTCGGGTCACGAGCGGTTCCAATCCGCGGTCTCCGCCAAGTCGCTCCAACATCAACACGGCCGACGTGGCAAACGCGTAAGCGGCGTCCGCACGCGCCGTCCCGAGTCGTAAATCTCGGCTAACCCCTTCCAGGAGGGGGGCCCTGCCCCGCACCAACGACCAATTGATGCGTAAGGCATCGAGACGCTTCCATTCCCCCGCAGCCCGACTGGCATACCCCTCGTCAAACCATCTCGGGACAAACCGGACGTGACGTCGCAACGCGAGATGCGCCAATTCGTGCACCAATACTTGACGCATATCAGGCCCGAAAACGAGAACGATCGTGTTGGTTGCCGGAAACGCCGCACCGGCACCCCATCCGGGCAGCCGGCCGCCTGTGATCGAATCGAAGACATGGGCACTGGGCGCGAGGATAAGCCGAATTCGGTAGTCCGAGGGGTCGGTGAGACCGGGCCATTGGTGCTCTGCGTCGGCCATCCGGGCCAAAGCCGCCGCTGGACCGGCATGTTGCGGCCAGTAGACCGCTGTCACTCGCCCGACTTGAACGGTCTGCGGTCCCTGTATGAGAAGGGCGACAAAAAGGGCGGTTACGACAGGTCAGGCTCCTGGCCATCGGAGATTGATTGGAGCGTTTCTTTGCATCGTTCTCCCCACGGGCTAAACGCGTTTGCGCTGACACCGCGTTGCCAGGCGTCCAGTGCGCCTTCGCGGTTGTTGGCAAGCCATTTCGCTTTGCCCAAGTGGTAAAAGGCTTCGATCATCATGGGTGCACGTTCAATAGCCTTGTCGAAGAACGTCTCCGCATCTTCGAACATCTCGCGTTCGAAATACACCAACCCAAGATAAAAGTGCGCATACAACGTTGCCTTCTGATCGTTGTCGAGTCGGATGGCCTTTGACAGATGTTCGATCGCTTCGCCAAAAATTCGTTTCTTGAGGCAAATGTATCCCACGTTCACACGAGCCATCGAGTTGGCAGGTTCCTTCAACAACACTTGTTGAAATGTGGCGAGTGCTTCGTCGTGGTCACCGTTTTTCATTTGCGCAGAACCGAGTTGCGTTTCGGCCTTCACGTCGCCGGGTGACAACTCGAGCGCCTTTGTGGTTGCTTGAATCGCGCCCACAAAATCACCGAGGTTCATCAGGTTCCAACCCTTCTCGATGAACGTGGATGCGCCGAGGTGATCGGCAACCATGGGACTGGCAGCCGGCGGTTGTGCATCACCGTTGTCCGTTTCTGCCAACTCCTTGTATTCATCCACCAACACACGGATGTGTTCCTTGAATTCCGTGAGGTCGTCAATGCGTTGATCGACGCTTTTGAAGAGTGCAACGATATCTTGTTTGACTTCCGCGCGTTCGGTGCCTTTTGGCTTGGCTTTTAGCCGTCCGGCAATTCGTTTGTATTGACTGCGGAGTTCCGCGATCTCCGATTGTTCACTCATCCAAGACTCCGATCTCGACTGAACGCAATGACAGCGGTTCGGTGGACGTAATCAGTTTCGAGATTGCCAACACAATAATCGGTGCGGTCTGCTTTGCCACGATACCGGCCACGTAGTCGGCGGCCAGGCCACGCACGACCGGTGGCGGCACAGCAATGGCGCTTGCCGACACGGTTTGCAACGACAACGCTGCATCGACAATCAAGCCTACGTTACCAAAACCGCCGGTGACAACGATGATACGCAAATCGTCTCCCGACAGCGCCGATACGGCAAACCGTTTGCGCAGATCCAACACGGGGATCATTTCGTCCCCGAAGGGCATCATGCCCTCGAAATAATCCGATGATTTGGGAAGGGCCGTGACGGGTTGGTACCGTATTACACGTTCGACATCCAAGACGTTGAGTGCAAAAATCTGATCCGCCACCCGGAACGTCACAAGCTGGATCCTGTCCGCACCCGTGTCACCCAACGCGTTCATGACGCCACCGCTTGCGTATCATCGAGTTGCGCCACGACCGAATGGGTATCCAGGACGGGCAGCGCATGTTCTTCGTAGGCACCGGTTCCCAGCAACCAACGGCTCCGTGCATCGTTGCGCAACTCGCCAACAAGGACAATGACCTCCACCACATCATCCACCTCGAGCGCCACAGGCGTGTTGGCGGATCGTATGACAACTACGGTCGTACTGCCGGCGTTTTCGGCTCCATCGGATGCAACGATACGCGACAACGGGACGACCGCCACCACACCGCGTTCGTAACGCACCACGCCTCGGACAGACGGGGCAACACCTGGAACAGGTGTGATTACCACATTGTCAAGCACTTCGATCACGTCGCGCACCGGCAATCCGTACGGACGACCGCCCACCAAGACGACGAGCACACTCGCACCGTCTAACGTTTGTTGCAATTCAACCCCGTAACGCGTTCATGGTTTCGAGATTTGTTCTGGCGAGTTGATGTTGGGGATTTCGACGCAACGCCTGCTCCCACATATATGCTGCCCGGTCTTGATCCCGATTCTTATACGCGATGTTGCCGAGTTTGAAGTATACGTCATCGCCCAACTCCGGATCGATCTCAACGGCGCGTTCGTAGGACTCCCACGCGTCTTCGAACCGCCCGTGGCGATAAAGAATATCCCCCAAATTTTTTGAAAGCTGTGGCAGGACCAAACCCTCAGAAATTGCGGCTCGCAACTCGTTTTCCGCTTGTTCCAGCTCCCCACGCAGCTCGAGAATCACCGCAAAATTGTTTCGTAACACGGCACTGCGCGGATACAATTTCAGACCTTCGTTGGCGTACCCTTCCGCCGTAACGAGATCATTGCGGGCAGCGTGTGACAAACACATGGCCCAATACCAAATCTCACTGAGCCGTCGTTCGCCCGCGGTTTCTTTGGCCGACTGCAAGCGGGTCTCGGCGACTTCGAATTTGCGTTGCCGTAACGCGATGGCACCCCAACCCGTCAGGAACCGGTGGTCGGTGCCACCGTTGGATGCCGCTTCGCCGTAGGTAGTTTCCGCCTCATCAAATTTGCCGAGCTGTTCTAAACAAAAGGCGACATTGTACTTCACCGCCGGTGAGTCACCGCCAAGCGTTAACACACGTTGAAAAACTTCCAGCGCTTCATGCCACTCTTGCCGTTGCAGGCTGACCAGGCCGAGGTGAAAATGGGCTTCGGCGGCTTTGGGATCGAGATCGACGACGCGACGAAACTCACGGGCCGCTTCATCGAGCATACCGGTCCGGTAAAACGCTACACCAAGATTTCGGTGCTCCTCGATCTTGGCGTCTGTGGCCACCGTTTTGGTTGCGGTCTCACTCACGCGAGAACGATGAACGAACCCCGCCGTGATCAGGCCGTAAAGCGCCTTGCCGACGTCAAATTCGCTCAAACCCGCGCGCTCGACCACCGTGGCGACTGACCGATCTCCATCAATGAGTGGGATGATGATCCGCTGAGGTTCTGTCAGTTCCACATCAGAGTTGTCCAAGCGCGACCGATCAAGAGTAAACACCAAATCGAACGATGTGATCTTTTTCTCAATGAGACTCCACTCGTCAATCCGGCGTGCGCCTTCCAGCAGTAACGTCTCCGGGTTAATCGACAACAGAAAATCCTGTCGTTCCGGCCGAATATCGACTTCAAAATGAAAACTGCCACGTGTCCACGTGAAGAGGTGGTAGATCGCCTCCTCGACTTGTACACGCATGTAACGTTGCAGCTCTTCGGATGAAATAGCGTCCAACTCAACAAGGATTTCACCGAGCTTCTTGTCACGATCAGAATCTTGTTGTGCGACGGCGTCATCGAGCTGCTCTTTGTTGACCTTGCCGCTGTTGAGCAGGATATCACCGAGGCGGTCACGTCTGTTGACGATGGCGGCGTACGTAATGCGACCTTGGTCAAAGTAGACGTATCCAAGATTTGTTCGGTCAGTCAACGAAAGGCAACCGGTCTTTTGCCCCAACGAAAGGAGTTGGAGCACGTCGGGCAGCGAAGCTTCCTTAAGACTTCCTTTGATGGCCATCAGCCCATTTCCCCAATGATGTAATCAACCGGATCGGGCCATTTCCACACGACTTTTTCTGCGGTTTCAATACCACCTGACGGAGACATCACCACACCACTCGGCCGACCACGCGCAACGGCCGCAGACTCCCGCAATGCCGTTGCACCCACAACGTCCTTGGCAGACTCTAACGTGGGTGTCTGACCACGTGCGTCGGCGGACGTGATCACCCGTTGCCCGAGGGCTAAGACCGACCGGACCGATTCGGCACGTTGATCTGCCAGATAGTCGACCACGGCTTCCTCCACCGCGTCGGTGATACGTTCCTCAAACTGACGCGTTAGGACCATCTTGCGAAGTTCGTAATCGGGCGGTTTGAGCGTTGCAAGCAACCCTCCCTCCAACCTGGAAACCAGACGATCGTCCAGACCTCGAATCTCGCGTGGACGACGAGAAGACGTGAACACGAGTTGTCGTTCGGATTCCAACAATACGTTGAACAAGAAGAAAATCTCTTCTTGTATTCGGTCTTGACCTCCGATGAGGTCGATATTGTCGAGCAAGAACGCAGACGCGCGGCGATAGCGTGCTCGCCATGAGGGGACCCGATTCTCGTCAATGGCCGTGACAAGCTCGTCCATGAACACTTGGGCCGAAGTACACGCAATCCAACCGCGGTCCGGAAGCTCCAAGCCCCGGCCAATCCCGTGTAGTAGATGTGTTTTCCCCACACCCGACGGACCGATAATCACGAGTGGGTTGTACTGCGTCCCCGGTGCGGCCAAAACCGATTCTGCCGCACTCAAGGCCATCTTTGTCGATCGACTTCTGAGAAACGTATCGATCGAAAAAGACTTTGATGGCCCGGGCGGCGGTTCAAAGTCTTCCTGCGCGCGCTCGACCACAAGACGGGCCTCTTCGACACGCTCCGGGTCACGAAAGACCGGATCACCGGCCCGCTCCGGGTTACACTCAGCCACGGCGGCTTGCAACGTGAGTAACTCCGTCACGGCGTCTTCGTAGCGACTCACGGCATCGGCTGCCTCGGCGGCGACACCACCGTCCAGAGCACGCTCTAGCCGTGCCGTGTTGTAACCACGCCGTGACCAACGATCGACCACATCACGCAGATTTTGTTGCCACACATCGACCTGTTCGGTCACGGCGGCGGTCACGCCACTCAAAAAAGCGCCGAACTCATCCGCCGACCCAAACACGCCACTGGACCGACTGAGCGCCAACGCTTCGTCCGCATCGCCGCCACTCAAAACGGCCCTTCCCGCAGCGAGGGTCAAGGGGACATCACTCACCGTTTGAAACGCAATGATGCGATTCAGATTGCCCAGCAATTCTCGGACATTTTCCGCGTCGCGTTCAGCGATCATCGCAAGAAGCTCGGCTCCCAGTTCCGCACCTCGCTCGTAGGCACGTTGGCGCAGAATAGCTAATCGGTTGTCGAAATCAGGCGGTGCGATATCCACCACGAGACCGCCATCGATCTTCTGCAACATACGATCGTCGAGTTCGGATAATTCGGGAGGCGGTTGGTCGCTTGTGAGCACGACCTGTACGCCGGAATCTGCCAGATCTGCAACGAACCGCAAAAGTTCATCCTGCACCTCCGGCCGCCGGGCAACGAACTGAACGTCGTCGATCAAAACGAGATCGGACGTCAGATACCGCTCGCGGAACGATTCGAGCAATTGCTGACTTGCCGCGGCGCGGTACGCCTCCACGAAGTCATCGAGTGTCAGATAGTGCACCACACGGTTCGGATCCACCGATAACGTTTCGTGACCAACGGCCATCAACAGATGTGTTTTGCCAAGTCCGGTGCCACTGTGTAGAAACAGCGGGTTGTGTACCGACCCGGGTTCTTCGGCGACGGCATGGGCGGCGGTGACGGCAACACGGTTGCCATCTCCGATCACAAACGTTTCAAACGTATAGCGTGGATTGAACTCCGAACTCATCCGGGCGGCGCCTCGCTCAACTTCCTCAATACCATTTCTGAAATCGCCTTCAGTGTCTCAAAAACGCCGGTGCCATCCAACGCATCCGCGCCTATGTGTGGCACCCCGCGAAAATTTAATGCCTCATTCAGCTCGTCCGCCGTGAGGATCAATTCCTTTGGCAGACCCTGTTTGTTGTACTGGAAAACAATCGGCAATGTCCGCACGTCAACACCTTGCGCCAACAAATTCTCCTGAAGATTCTGCAAGCTTGTAAGATTTTCATCTAGCTGTCTAGCCTGGCTGTCCGCGACGAACACCACACCGTCGGCCCCCTGAAGCACCAGCTTTCGAGTCGCATTGTAGTATACCTGCCCTGGCACGGTGTATAACTGAAACCGTGTCGTGAAACCAGAAATTTTACCGAGTTCCAAGGGGAGGAAATCAAAAAACAACGTCCGATCTGATTGTGTTGCCAAAGAGACCATGCGTCCCCGCCGAGCCTCGGGCACTTTTTCGTATATGTACTGTAAATTCGTCGTTTTGCCGGAACGACCGGGCCCGTAGTACACAATCTTACACGTGATTTCACGCGTCGTGAAATTGATTAGCGACATATCAACCCTGAAAGAGCGACGCGAGACTCTCGTTGAGTTCGCGCTCAAAGTCAGCCGCCAACACGGGCTCGGATGACACCGGCGCCGGATTGGCTTCATTCAACTCGTTAACGAACTCCTCGAAAAACAGGTTAACCAAGCCTAAAGAGGATTCGCGTCCGTAAATGACGAGCAACACCATCGGTCCGGAAGGGCTCTCGAACGCCGATAAGAATACGCCGTGGGTTGGCCCCTGATGGTTTAACGTCGCGAATGACGGTTCGCGAAGCATCTTCGTGATTTCCGCCGTGGACGACACAATGGCCGCGCCGAGCGCAGCCGCCGCCATGACGTCCACCGCCCGTGTGAAACCATGCTGCGCAATTACTTGGCCCGTTGGGTTCATCAAGAGAGCCAACCGCGCCCCGGATTCGGATATGAACATCTCCATGGGTTTCTCAGCCCACGGATGCACCGCCCGGACCCCGCTCACGAAAAAACCTCACCGGCGCGCAGCATCTCCAACCTAACCAAACCCACGTTCGCATTGGTGTCCGTCACAATGACCACAAGAACATCTTGATTGGTGGCCAAGACCAAGACCGCGCCCTCAGAGCACTGCATATGAAGAAACCTGGGTTCGCCAGCCTGTGCGGTTCCCGAGACCCAAGTGAATTTACCAAACACACTGGCAGCCAGGGCAGCGAGAGCCTTTCCACGGACACCCTCCATCAACGTCTCGGCGATGATCAACCCGTCGTCCCGGGCTACAAACATTGCCCCCTGGACACCACGAACCCGCGTCAAAACATCGAGCACTCCCTGTAACTGGTGTGTCACGGGCGTTGCCCTTCCAACCAGCCGCGGGCCGCGTCATTTGCTTTTTGCGCGAGAAAGGCCAGCCTCCCCGGCGGGACACTCCGATCTCGCATGGTTACAAGACATGTTTCACTGGTTGGTTGCGTGAGATGAACATTTTGACTGGCCGACTCCGCGATGAGCCACTCCCATTCGCCCAAATCCAGGAGACGGGCCGTTCGTTCGGCCTCTCGCACGAGAGCGGCCACCCGCGCGGCCATTTCATCTGTGTTCGCGTCACCACCCAGCCGACCCGCCAGGACACGACCCGCGTCATCGACAAGCAACAGCCCGTGCTCGGCTCCCTCCAAACCTGCAAAGATATTCGGTTCTTCATCACCTTCTTCGATCGTGCGCGCCGCGGTGCGGACCAGCTGAAGCGCCTGCAACACGCTTTGATCGGTAGGATCAACGGCCAACGCCGTCTCGAGATGCTCTAGCGCGGCATCGAGGTCACCGCGCGAATAATAAAGGAAACCCAATCCCTTATGGGCGCCCTGATGCCGTGCGTCGCGCTGCAAGACCGTCTCCCAGACATGACGAGCTTCATCGGGGCGAGACGCATCGAGTAAGAGTCGTGCGTACAGATCTCTGGCGGCCGGCAGGTCGGGGTAACGCTCAAGACCGGACAATGCGACCGCAGTGGCAGATTCCAGATCACCCTTGCGCCGCAACCCCTCACTCAATCTGAGAAATACAAGGCTGTCCGGATCACGCGCAAACTCCCGCGCCAGTGCTTGGATGTCCACGATCGAAATCAGGCCTTGAGAAATGCGTCTAGCGTCTGCGCAGCCTTGATAGCGCCTTGCACATGCTCAGTCGTGACGTCTTCTGCATCAGTTTCTTCATTGAGTTGCAACCAATGACCCCACCACGCGCTGGCCTCTTTCAACCGGCCCTGACGGGCGAGGGCGTCACCCAGGAGTCGATGACCGAGCGCCAAGGAGGAATCCAATCTGAGGGCGCGGCGCAACGTCTCCTCGGCGTCTTCGGCGCGTTCGGCAGCAAGATGCACCCGCCCCATGGTCAACAGTAGTCGTGCGTCGTGTGGCTGATCGGAGAGCGCCATTTCGATCACCGAACGCGCGCCCTCGAGGTCTCTTTCACGCAGGGCTCCCTCTGCCTCGGCAATTCTTTGATCGGTGGTGTCTTCTTCGATGACAACGGGGTGGCTACTCGAGCGCCGTGCAAGGATGGTGACGATGCCGGCACTCTCCATGCCGAAGATCGTTCGCGCCACATCGAATTCCGACTTACTCAACGACTTTGCAATCCCTCTCACGTCACGTAACCCATCGATCATCGCAAGTAGCTCCCACTCTGTCGGCAATAGATCGAGTTCGCCTTCTTCGCCGGCAACCGCCGCCGTCAGTGCCGGCACGACACCAACGTGTGGAATTTTGCGTTCCATCCGCGACCACTCGTCGATCCGGCGCGCACCCTCCATAAGCAATGCTTCGGTCCTGATGCGTGTCGATGCGTCCCCCGGGACCGATTGATCGTCTTCTTCGAAGGAGAAATAACCCTCGTGCCAACTCATCATTTCGAAGATTACTTCTTCCACTTGAAAGCGAACTTGCCGCTCCAGCTCGCCCGCGGTGATCGCACCAACGGAGATCAAGATTTCTCCGATCTTTCGAGCGTCACCCTGTTCTTGTTGGGACCGCGCCAGCCGCAAATCGGCTTCGGCGACCTTCCCCGAGCGGACAAGAAGCTCTCCTAACGGATGGGGGTTGCTGCGGATCTCGGCATATATCACCGACCCCGATTGTAGCCACACCGCACCCTGGTTGCGTCGGAGTTGGGAGGTTACGCGGAGGACACCCGTTTTCTTGCTCAAATCGAGCAATTGAAAAACATCGTGAATCCCGAGTTCCTTGAGCGGCCCCTCGATAGCCATCCTACGCTGCCTCGGTCCGGAAAATGTGACTGAGTTCGTCAGCGGAGCGCAGGTGCCGGCGAGCCGAAACCGCCCGCGGACCGGCCGGATCAAGACCCACGACACGCTTCCACGCGGCCGCCGCTTCACTGTATCTTCGCAACTTAGCCTGCGCCAAGCCCAGAAAATAATAGGCATCCACCTGACCG
This sequence comes from Gemmatimonadota bacterium, assembly GCA_036679545.1. GTDB lineage: Bacteria > Gemmatimonadota > Gemmatimonadetes > Gemmatimonadales > GWC2-71-9 > JAZDDC01. Next base: position 21,367 of record JAZDDD010000466.1, read on the forward strand.
ACCTCAAATACTAGCACGCGTTGAAACGCACTGATCGCTTCGACGAATCTGCCATCGGCCAACAGAGCCTCACCCAACGCCAACAGGGCTTGAATGTTCGTGGGGTTTCCGCGTACTAAATCTGCCAGCAGGTTTACCGCACTCCGCGCAGACCCCTGGCGGACACAGAGCCTCGCGAGCGGTAGTGCCGCCTTGGACGACCCGGGCTCGGCGTCTAACGCCGCACGGTAGGCAGCCTCGGCGGCGTCCACGTCGTTACGTGCCTCATGTAGTTCGCCGAGTTCTACGAGCAACGTCAATAACTTCGGGTCGAGTGTTAGCGCGCCCTCGAAGGCCTTGAGAGCCCGCTCGTAGTTGCCAAGGTCCACGGCGATGGCTCCCTCGACCTTCAAGATGTCGGCCCGTTGCGGCGCGCGCTTGTGCGCACGTTCAAGGACCTCCAACGCGCTTGCGGGATCCTTATTGGCAAGGAGCGTCTCGGCGAAAACAAGGAGCACGTCCGCGTCATCGGCGTGCTTGTCCGCCCACTCTCTCGCCATGTCGAGCGCTTCGCGATTCTTGTCAGTGGCCAAGAGTGCTCGGATTTCACTAATTCCCAACGGAAGGCGTTCTGGCCGTGACCGGCGGGCCTCGCGGAAACGTTCGAGGGCTTCGCCGTGCAGACCGCGACGCATAAAGATGCCTCCCAACAGGGCCTGGCCCTCACCGGGATCCGCACCCCGCGCCAACGCGCGGTTTGCCTCGGCAGCGGCCAGTTCATAAAGACCCTTGCTGACATAATCACGGGCCAATCCGAAGGCATCGTCGATGGGTTTAGACACCGTTGCTTCCGTTGACGCGCTGAGTTCCGAAAAAACGTCCTCCAAAACCTTAGGATCGAAATCGAACTCCGCTGTGCCCTCGGTTGATATATCTGCCGAAATTTCCGGAACGACTGTTATGGAGGGATCCTCCAATTGCAGTTCGATCGCAAGTTGGAATTTTTGCGGGACGTAGTACGGGTCAATGTTTTGTGCGCGTGTCACGGCGCGTAATGCCGCGTCGTAGTCGCCAAGGGCGGACAATGAGAAACTGAGGTTGTAATGCGCCTCCGCTGAGTTCGGCTCGCTTTCGACGGCGCGGACAAACGCATTACGGGCGTCTTCATGTTGGCCAAGCTCGGCCATCACCAACCCAAGACCGTTCCACGCCGGAGCGCTGGAAGCGTTGCGTTCGATAACTTGCCGATAGGTCTGGGCGGCCACCTTCAAACGCCCGGCACTCAACAACAACTTCCCCAAATTGAGCACGGGCCGTTCCAGTTCCGGTTGCGAAAGCATGGCCTGGCGAAACGCGGCTAGCGCATCGCCATTGTTTCCATTATGTGCCAACGTCACCGCGAGATTATTACTGGCCAGCCCGTAGTGCTCGTCATGATGCAACGCCTCTCGGTACGACTGCACCGCATCCGCGTAACGACCGAGTTGATGCAACACGACGCCTCGTTCGTTCCAGAGTTTTGGCCGATCCGGCATTTCACGAAGCAAGGAATCGTACAGGTCGAGTGCGGCAGCATAATCTCGTTTGAGCGAGCTAACCTCCGCTATGGCTTCGAGCACGTGTTGGCGATCCTCACCATGATCGAGTGCTAAGCGAAATTCCCGCAACGCATCCGTCAGATAACCTTGGGAACGGAACGCAACGCCCAGATTGTAGTGAGCCATGGGATCAGGGTCCGATGGCACGCCCTCATCGCCGCCTGAAATCTCGTATGCCGCATTGGACCGATCCCCCACGTAGGGTTCCAACGAGAGGTTGGTTTGGACACGGCCAAATGACGGATTCAGACGGATGGCCTTGTTTGTGGCTTCACGTGCTTCCTCGTGGCGCCCCAAGTCGCCCAAGAGAAACGCAATCAAATAATGTGCTTCGGCATTGTCGGGATTCAGCGTGACCGACCGCTCGAGCGAGCGCAGTGCCTCTTTTTTCGCGCCTTGATTGTACAGCACCTCACCGCGATAAAAATGTCCAACGGTACTTTCCGGGTCGATCTCCACCGCACGGCCGAACCACTCAACGGCATCGTCCAGATTTCCCCGCCGTTTTTCGGCGAGCCCAATCTGCGTGACCGCGGCAACGTCATCAGGATTGAGTTCCAAGATGGATTGGAATTGCGCAATTGCGAGGTCAAACTGATTGAGGGAGGCGTACGCGCGCCCAAGTTCCCATTGGGATTCACGTTCTACCGGATCGTCACGGAGACGCTCTTGCAGTTGCGCTACCCGTCGGTCGTAGAAACCCGTTTCTTCATACGCAATTTCGAGGTTGCGTTGCGCCACGCGCATTTTGGGATCCAACTCGATGGCGCTGCTAAATTCTTCGATGGCCTCATCAATCAGACCCTTCCGAAAATACAACACGCCCAAATTGTTGTGGGCGCCGGGATCGGACGGATCGATTCGTCTCGCGAAGGAGCGGAGAGTTTCTTTCTCAGCTTCAGATAGTGCTGCAGGCACGGTCAGTTCACGCGTATTGCATCAAAGATCGCTTGTAACGATGGCCCATCCGGCAAGAGGAGGAAGTGTCCCAAAAGACGTTGCTCCGCCTCTCGAAAGAAAAACTCCGTCTCGACACACAGGATCGTGTCGTGCTCGTCGGTGGGTTCCGCCAATGCCGACTTCAACACCACCGCCGCTTCGTCTGCCACCAACGTCGGTACGGACGGAAGCAACATCATTCCCATGAAATCGGATAGCGCATTGAGGTACGCCCCACCCAGGATATTTCCCGCTTCCTTGAGACTGGACTCCTCCAGTTCATTGAACGATGTGGTGGAGCCCGGTTCTTTTCGCATCAGCAGATCGCACAGAAGTCGCGCATCGGCGTCCGGTAGCAAGAGAAGTGTCCTTCCGGTCAGGTCGCCCAGCATATGCATGAAAACGGCGATGACTCGTCCCGACGGGTCACCGAGCAAACCGGCAGCGTCTTCGTATCGCGTCACGTTGATCTCGGGAATCGAAATCATGATGCTGCGGTCGGTCATTTGTGACAATGCCGTCGCCGCATGGCCGGCGCCAATGTTTGCTACCTCACGCAGCGCATCGAGCTGCAGTGCCTTGAGACTTCGCACAGCGGACATCATGTCTTCCTCCTCAGACCTCAGTCGTGTCGCTCCCGTAGCGACCGAAAACTCTACGACAAATCAAACCAGGCGAGCAGCGTCCAGAATGAGGACGGGTTCTCCCTCTCCAAGTACGGTGGCTCCGGCAAAAAATGGCGCCGTCCCACGCGGCATATCGAACGCCCGAGCGACGATGTCCTGTTGCCCAACGACGCGATCCACCACAAGTCCGGTCCGCCGATCACCTACCTGCACGATGATAACCGGCTGGCGGGTTGGGCCCGTCCCACCCAACTGCACAAGATCGCGCAACCGCGAGAGCGGAACCGTGCCATGCCTCACGGTTAGACGGTCGGTCTCCCCATCGCGTGTTGTCGAACACGCGTCGAGATCAACCGTTTCGGCCACATGTGTGAGCGGAATGGCATACCGTTCGTTTTCTACCTCCGCTACCAACGCAGGCAAGATTGCCAGTGTCGGCACTCCGCGACCGGAAAGATCCGAAACACTTGAGGCGGTGGAGAAGCCAGGCTGGGCCAAAAGCTCTAAAAGCTCTTCGGTCTTCAAGTTATCGGCATTTTGGCCTGGGATCTGGCGTTCCTTGGCTTTTCTCAGAATACGGTCCCGATCGACACCGCGGCCATCGTCGCGAACCCGAATCACGATCATGGCCCGCTCCCGGTGTGCTGAAAGCGTAATCCGACCGACCGCCGGTTTTCCGCTGGCCACCCGTTCTTCGGGTGCTTCGATGCCGTGGTCTATGGCATTCCGCAATAGGTGAAGCAGTGGATCGCTCAGCTCATCCAGGATAGCGCGGTCCAACTCGATCTCACGGCCTTCAATGGCCAGAACCACCTGTTTCCCGTGCTCACGTGCGGCATCCCTGACACCACGAGGGAACCTGTCAAAAACCTGAGACACAGGCGCCATGCGAGCTTGAATGACCTCGTGTTGGAGCCCCTCGACCAGGTGGGAAACCTTCCGAGTCATGGTCTCGAACGTGGGATCAGCGCTTCCCGCCGCCAACTCCATCAACCCGGCTTTGGCGGTGGTGAGTTCTCCCACGAGATTCATAATCGCGTCCAACCGCCGCAGATCGACCCGCACGTGACGAGCGGCGGTCGACTCCTTGGTGTCCGTTCCCACTTCGGCGATGGTCACCGACTCAACGTCGCCGGCTCCCTTGATCAACTCCTCGATTTCAAGGTCTGACTGATCGGTCTGCAATCCAAAGCTGAACCGACCGTCAAACGCCTGTGTCTCCATGGATGCCTGTGGCGGAGAAACAGCCAGAACGTTTCCGAGCGCAGCCACACGCTGCAGCACCAACGCCGCACGGGCACCCCGCAACAGCGCTTCCCTTCGGATCCGGACTTCCACACGACGGGTGCCGGCTGGGGCCGCAGATGGCGATTCCGGCGGCTGCACTTCCGTTTCCGCGTCCGCGGGTTCGAAGGAGCCGGCCAATTCGTCGAGCACGGCGATGGCTTGGTTTACATCAGTGGACTCGCGACCGTTGACCGCGTCATCGATGCACTGCTCGAGTCGGTCCGACGATTGGAACAAAAGCTGAAGCAATTCCTGATCTGGCGGATCGGGAGACGCGCGCACCAGATCGAGCACATTCTCAATGGCATGAGATAAACGCGCAACGTCACTGAACCCCATCGTGGCGGACATGCCTTTGAGGTTGTGGACTGCACGGAAGATGGCATCGACTGACCCCGTGGCGTCAGGTCGCCCTTCCAGCACGAGCAGCTGATTGTTGATGACCGTAAGATGTTCGCGGCTCTCGTCGAGAAAAAGATCCGCGTACTTCGCGGGGTCCATCGTTACGCGAGAACTCGCTGCACTGCTTCGAGCACGCGCGAGGGTTGGAACGGCTTGACCACGAAATCTTTCGCGCCAGCCTGGATGGCCTCAACCACAAGCGCCTGTTGACCCATCGCGCTGCACATGAGCACCCGGGCGGACGGATCGATTTTCACGATCTCACGGACCGCATCGATCCCACCCATATCGGGCATCACAATGTCCATCGTCACCAGGTCGGGCTTCAGCTCCTTGAATCGGTCGACGGCCTCCACGCCGGTCTCGGCCTCTCCAATCACATCGTAATCCGCCTGCCTCAGAATGTCGCCAATCATGGTTCGCATGAAAATAGCGTCGTCACACACAAGAACGGTTTGGCTCACACCACCTCCTCAGATGGCATCACGGCTGATGACAATACTGCTGGGTCCAAAACGGCGAAGGAGACCTCGTGATGGACGCCGATCCCACTTACAAACGGCGACCGGATTCCCGGCAATGCCGCTCGCGGCGAAAAATCACCCTCACCGACCACCACCATATCGAGCACCTCATCTACAGCCAGCGCAAAACGGTGTCGGTCCGCTTCCAGTAGCACAATGGAGTATCGGCCGGTGCTAGTGTTCTGCTGAAGAGCGGCACGGGCGTCGACCAGTGTCACGAGTTCGCCGCGGACGCTGACCAATCCACTCACGGGGGGTGCGGCCCCCGGAATACGGGTCACGGGCAGCGCCGGCAAGACCTCCCGGACGCAGCTCACCGGTACCGCGCACGTCAGTTCATCAACTTTGAAGACAAGAAACCGCGCGATGGAAAACGCTGCCTATTTACTGGAAAAAGCCAAGATACTCGAGGGCCGAGCGGCCAGCAACGACGTGGTCCTGACCCATCACATCCGTAAGGGCCGGTTTGAGGTCCTCCGGCCAATCGGCGCGGCAGTCAATCACCTCACCGGATACCGGATGATTGAATCGGAGCGCTGCGGCGTGGAGGGCCTGACGTGGCGTTTTGGCTTCCATGCGCGTGGCAGCGACTCGTCGCGCCGGTCCGACACGGCGGGCGCCACCACCCCCGTAAACCGGATCGCCCACAACGGGATGACCCACATGCGCGAGGTGGACACGGATTTGATGGGTACGACCTGTCTCCAACGTCACGCGGAGTAGGTCACAGTCCTCAAATCGTGCGAGCCGATGAATGATGGTCCGGGCCCGCCGACCGGTCGCGAGGACGGTCATACGTTTTCGATCCGTGGGATGACGCGCAACCGGAGCATCAATCGTTGCCTCGTCATGTTTGAGATGCCCCCAACTCAGGGCCGCATAGATGCGTTGGACGTCATGTTTGGCAAGATCCCGGGCCAACCGCTGGTGTGCCTGAGTTGTTTTTGCCACAAGGATGAGGCCGGAGGTATCGCGATCCAAACGATGAACGATCCCGGGACGTTCAGTTGAGAACTTCGAAAGCTCCGTGCCTCGCGCAACCAGTGCGTTGACAAGTGTGTCATCCCAATGTCCGGGAGCAGGGTGTACAACCAACCCGGCGGGTTTGTCAATCACCATCAAATGCTCATCTTCGTAAACTACGTCGAGGTCGATTTGCTTGGGTCGCAACTGTCGCAAGGATGTGGTTTGCGGTGTTGCCACGGACACGGTGTCACCGCGTACCAAACGGCGGCTCGCCCGCCCGACTTCGCCATTAACCGTGACGACGCCTTCCGCGACAAGACGACCGGTCTGACTTCGGGAATATTCGAGTTGATCCGCAAGAAACCGATCGAGACGTTCCGTACGGTCAACGGTGACTTGGAACGTCCGTTCCACCCCCGTCGACACGTTTACCTAACGCGCCGCGCGTGCGGTGTCCGAAACCCCGTGGCTGTCGTCATTCCAAAGGATGACGGCAAGGGTGACTGCGCCGCAACTCACGGCAACATCGGCGACGTTGAACGTCGGCCACCGATACGCACCAACACCGACGTCGATGAAATCCACGACACCACGAGCACTGCGAACACGATCGACAAGATTGCCCACAGCACCGCCACACACCAGTCCAAGGGAGAACAAACGCAGTTTTTCTACAGGTGGGGTCTGTACCATCATGGCACCAAGCACAACAAGCGCCACAACCGCCAACACACCAAATACCAATCGTGACTGCGGACCTATGTGAATACCAAAGGCCGCGCCGGTGTTGTAAACCAGCTGGAGCGTCACCCAATCACCTACCACGGGGATCGGGAAACGAGTGAGTTTGGCAACGGCAATTGCCTTGGTCACGAAATCAACAGCAACGACGGTGGCCAAGACATACCAGAAGATGCGTCGGTTACCGACGCTGTTTGGCATCTTCTTCCTTGGCCTTGCACTTAATGCAAAGACGGGCGTGAGGCAGCGCGTCCAGCCGATCGAAATCGATGGCATCCTCACACTCGTGACATTTTCCGAAGTCTTTGGGTTTTTTGTACAAGCGACGCAAGGCTTCATTCACATGCCAGAGGTATCGGCCCTCTTGCGACGCAAACAGGAACTGTTTTTCCCGTTCCATGGCGTCCGTGCCCTGGTCGGCCATATGAAATGAGTATGACGACAGGTCGCCATCGGCGCCCTGCAACGTGGACGCGAACTGTTTGTCGTAATGACCGAGTTCTTTCATGACCCGAGCACGCTCCTCGAGCAATCTCTTTTCAAGGTGGGTCAGTTGCTTTTTGTTCATTCGTCGTCATCCCTGATCGAAGGTCCCATGAGGCCGTCGCGGTTCGTGCTCAAAAACGCGCCATCGACACGACGACGGCTTCCCCATCTATCTCCACCGGCCGGGACACGTCCGCCGCCGGCGCTTCCGTGCCGATATGCAACTGGCGCGCCAATGTCTCACCGGAGATGTAGTCCCTGTGCGCCTCCGCCGCTTCCAACACCACGGCCGAGCCCGTCAGTCCCAGTGTGATACGTGTCGTGAACGTGTACCCCGCTTCTTTGCGGAGTTTTTGCACTCGGTTCACGACCTCTCTTGCCAAGCCTTCCATCCGGAGGCCAGTCGAAATGGCCGGATTGAGGGCGATGACAAAAGGCCCTTCGCTTTGCACGACCCAATCCGTCTTTACGTGCCGCACCACCACAATATCCTCAGGCCTGTATGCAATCCGCGTTCCGTCAAGTTCAACTGTCGTGGATTGGCCTTCTTCTAACCCGCGCAACTGCTCTGCCGTGAGGTTTTTGGCCGCGGCCGCCACAGCAGGAGTCTTCGACCCGTACACCTTGCCCAGGGATCGGAAGTTTGGCTTTGCGGCAAGCGAGACAAGATCGGCATCGGACTCGACGACTTCGATCTCTTTGACGTTTACCTCACGTCGCAGCAGGTCGAGACACGCGTCCAGATCCCGCCCGCGATACGAGGCTGGAACCGCAACACGCATGGCTGCCAAAGGCTGGCGACCGCGGATACTGGCCGACTCTCTGGCGGTTCGCGCCAAACCAACGAGCTTGCGCGCAACGGCCATGGAATCGTTCAACACCGGGTCCAAACGTCCTGTGGTTGTCGGAAAACCAGCCAAATGGACAGACTTCCCCGTGAGGCGACGGTGGATCACATCAGCCATGAACGGCGCCACCGGCGCCAAGAGACGAGCGAAGGTAACCAGCGTTTCGAACAGGGTGTCCAGGGCTTCGGGATCCGCGCTACTGTCGGGCGCCCAGAACCGGGTTCGATTCAAACGCACGTACCAGTTCGAAAGATCTACATCGCAGAACTCAATCAGCTTGCGGACACCAGTCCGCACATCATAACCGGCCCATGCTTCATGCACGTCGCCAACCAGTTGGTCCAACCGGCTGAGTAACCATCGATCGACAAACTGCGAGCGTGTGGCGCGCTCTCCGGCTATGGGTTCCCAATCCTGCGCGTAGTTGGCAAAGAAGTTGAAGACGTTCTTCAACTGGTTCAGGAAACCGACAGCCACCTCGGGAATTGCATTTTTGTCAAAACGCTTCGGTAGCCCCACCTGACCCGACCCCACCAGATACAATCGCAAGGCATCAGCACCAAACTCTTCAATTGCACCCCATGGATCGACGACGTTGCCCACGTGTTTCGACATTTTCTGGCCGGCGGCATCGAGCAGCAAGCCGTTCACGATCACGTTGCGATACGCGGATCGATCGAGGACACCGGCTGCGATGGCAATCAGCGAATAAAACCAACCCCGCGTCTGATCGAGCGCCTCGCATATGTAATCTGCGGGGAAATGTGTGTTGAATTCATCTTTGTTTTCGAATGGGTAATGCCATTGTGCAAACGGCATGGCGCCGGAGTCGAACCATGCGTCAATGACTTCAGGCACCCGCCGCATTTTTCCGGAGCATTGATCGCAGTCTAACAATACGTCGTCAATGAACGGGCGGTGTGGGTCGAATTCCTTGTCGATCTGCTGACCGGACTTCTCCGCAAGCATTTCGAAGGAACCGATAACGGTTTTGTGTTCGTGATCTTCCTGGCACACCCAAACGGGAAGGGGTGTCCCCCAATACCGGTCCCTCGACAACGCCCAATCAACATTGTTCTCGAGCCATTCACCAAACCGCCCTTCGCCCACTTCGGGCGGTTGCCAATGCACCTCTTTGTTGAAGGCAACCATCTGCTCACGGAACGCGGTGGTCCGAACGAACCATGACCGACGAGCATAGTAGATGAGTGGCGAATGACAACGCCAACAAAAGGGGTAGGTGTGCTCGTACCCTTTTGGTTGATACTTCCCAAAGAGTTTACCCTCGTGTTCCAAACGCTCGGCAATGACTGGGTTGGCTTCAAAAACGGTCTTACCGTTAATCTTGTCCCAAGCCGTCTTGGCAAACCGACCATCCTCATCCACAGGATTGACAAAGGCCATACCTTCGCGTCGAATCACATCATAATCATCCGCGCCAAATGCCGGTGCCAGGTGTACGAGTCCGGTGCCGTCCTCGCGTGTCACAAAGTCGCCGGCCACAACGCGAAACGCAGAATCCTTCGGTACATCGACGGCGTCGAGTAACTGCGCGTACTTCCAACCAATCAACTCACGGCCGGACCAGACTCGAACGACCGGACGACTTCCCAGCGGTTCACCATCCAGCACACCCGGTACCGTTTTCGATTCCGCAATGGTGCGCTCGACGATGAGTCCCGTACCGTCAACATCGAGTTCCACGTATTCGAAATCGGGATTGACCGCAATAGCAATGTTTGACGGAAGGGTCCAAGGCGTCGTGGTCCAGACCAACAGTGCACGACTGACATTTTCCCCAACCGGAGAGATGATCGGAAATTTTACATGAATTGAAGGGCTGCGGTGATCTGCGTAACCCTGCGCAAGTTCATGGCTCGACAACGCGGTGCCGCACCGCGAGCAGTACGGCAGGACTTTGCGCCCTTCGTACAGGAAACCTTTTTTCCACAGTTCCGCTAACAACCACCAGACAGACTCGATGTAGTCGTTGGTATAGGTGACGTACGGACGATCGTAATCGAGCCAATACGCAGTACGGTTCGAAAGCGCCTCCCAATCTGCCTTGTACCGAAGAACACTTTCGCGACACCGTCTGTTGAATTCGGCAATGCCCAGCGCTTCGATATCGGCCTTGCCACTGATGCCGAGTTCCTTCTCGACCGAGATCTCCACCGGCAGGCCGTGGGTATCCCAACCAGCGATACGCGTAACCTGTCGCCCGCACATAGTCCGATACCGGCAAATGAGATCCTTGATGGTTCGGGAAAACACATGGTGAATACCGGGTTTCCCATTTGCCGTTGGAGGGCCTTCGTAAAACACAAAAGGCTCTCCATCGGCCGTTGCGCGCACGGTCTGATGGAACAGACCCTCGTCCTCCCACTGTTGCAATGTCTCCTTTTCGAGTGAGTTTGCGTCGATCAAAGGAATAGGTTCGTATGTCATTCAGGGAAGCTGCTCTAACACTGACGCTATCAAGGACGTGAGTTGTGGCTCCGCTTTGGCCGCGGTGGCAATGATTCTCTCAATGTCCACCGGTTCGAGCGCATCCGGCAGGCAAGCGTCCGTGATAAGAGAAATACCAAGCACACGCATGCCCGCATGTATTGCAGCGATGACTTCCGGAACGGTTGACATGCCAACCACGTCCGCCCCTATGCCACGCAGAAATCTGTATTCGGCGGGGGTTTCTAAGTTGGGACCGGTGACCGCTACGTACACACCCTCGTGCAGGACGATGGCATCTCGACGGGCGGTGGCTTTGGCCACGGACCGCAGTTCGACATCATACGGTTCGGACATATCAGGGAAACGTGGACCGATGGTTTCGTCATTGGGGCCGATCAACGGACTGTCGCCAAGCAAATTGATGTGGTCAGCAATGAGCATCAACTCACCCGGTTGCCACAACGGATTCATACCACCACAGGCATTGGACACGATGAGGGTCTTTGCACCGAGCGCGCGCATGACACGAATGGGAAACACGATCTGTTGCATCGAATAACCTTCGTATCGATGGAACCGACCCTGCATGGCCACAACTTTTTTCCCACCCAACAAACCAAACAAAAGCCTACCGGCGTGACTTTCGACGGTCGAGAGCGGGAAACCTGGCACTTGGTCGTACGGAATTTCCGCGACCGTATCAATCTCATCGACGAGCCCACCCAGTCCGGTCCCCAGCACAATGCCGAAGTGAGGAACCCAATCTGTTTGACTTCGTATGGCGTCTGTTGCGTTTTTGATTTCTTCGGCGAGTGTCATCCGTCAGCCACGGTTCTCGGCGTCCGGTTTACCATCATGCTCCTGGGACGCCAACGCATCGATCTCGGCAAGATTCCGTTCCAGTAGCGATCGAAACGCCACCAGATACCCATCGAATTGACGTTTTGCGTTGGCATGATCACGCCTTACGTTCAACTCCTGTTGACTCGCTTCGCTCAAAAGACGTTCCGCCTCAGCACGCGCATTGCGCACAATCTCCTCACCCTGCTTAGAGGCGTCCGCCTTCGCATCTTGGCGCAGCTGCTGCGCAGTCACAAGCGCTTCGTTCATTGCCTTGTCGCGCTCCCGAAACGCCTTGAGTTGCTCTCGCAGGTTGAACACCCGTTCGTCGAGCGTCGCGCGATCACGCAACAAGCGCTCCATTTCATCCGCGATCTGATTGCGAAACTCCTCCACCGTCGCTGGCTCGTAGCCACGAAACATCACTCGGAACTCATGGTTCCGAATGTCAACGGGGGTCAACCTAAATTCATCATCCGTCATGATCGACGCTCTCCAAACAACACGGTCCCCAGTCGGACCATGGTTGCACCCTCGGCCACCGCCGCTTCGTAATCACCCGACATACCCATCGACAGTTCGGGCACCCGAAAACCCTTTGACTGCAAACCGTCTCGTAAATCGCGTAGCCTCGAAAAAACCGAACGCTGCGCACTTTCATCTTGAGTCTGTGGCGCCATTGTCATCAGTCCGTCCAGTTGAAGATGTTGGCTTTGGTTGACATCATCAGCTAACGCCACGAGGTCGTCCGGGCTGCAACCGCTCTTCTGCTGCTCGCCGGCAACGTTGACCTGAATCAGGACTCGCAACGTGTTGTCATCGCCCGCCGTCTTCCGTGTTCCCCAAGCACCGTCCAATGCACGAACCAATTTTCCGGAATCTACCGAATGTACTATGCTGAACGTGCCCGGAATGTACTTGGCTTTGTTCGTTTGTAAGTGACCAATCAGATGCCATTTGACGGGTTGGTCCCCCACTTCCGCTTTCTTGGACACACCCTCCTGCACCCGATTTTCACCAACATCGGTCGCTCCAGCATGTACGGCTGCGGCAACCGCGGCGGCGGTGTGACCTTTGGTCACCGCAATGACCGTAACACGATCAACCAATCCCTCACGGGCCTGGATGCGGGCAATGCCCTCTTGTACGTGTGCGAGGTTGTCTCGCACCGTCTCAAAGTCCATAGCCCTGGAAAGTAAATGTGGGCCGACAGGCGTTCAACCAGAGGTTGTGTTACGGACTCCCGTTTCCATCCGTTGTGGAGTCGGGCAATACCTCGGGCACGTCCCCGATCAGCACGGCCGTCTCTGCCTGATCGAGTAAGCGGCGCACCTCAGCGCTTGGGGTGAGCTGATACACCATTCGGAGGTTTCGCAACGCGTTCTCGTCATCGCCCAAGGCGTCGTAGGCGCGAAAGAGGGTGAGATAGGGAAGACTGAGGTTGGATGTGATGTTTCGATTGGTTGGATCAAGTTCCAACGTATCCGCATCCAATAGCCCGGCATACCGGTAAATATTCCAAACCAGCGAATCGGTACGTGGTAAGTCCACGGGTATACCCAAAATACCCTGGCCCAACCGAGACAACGGCGGGGGTTCATTTGGATAGAGCTTCACCGCAAGCCCTTCCTGCACGAGGTACTGATCCATGTTGAGCCAGTTGCCACTACCGGCCGTCGTCGAGAAGTAGATCGGCCGATTGTGCGCGTTTTCTGCGATCAACCGTAGGATCAAGAAGTCCTTCACATAAATGGGTTGTCCAGCCGGAATGACGAGGTCGATCTGTGTTCCGGCCGGGGCAAATCGTAGATCTTGGCCCAGCACCTGCGGCCGAACCTGTGCGATGTCTTCATCAGGCAACGTATGCAGCGGTGGTGGCGGCGTTTCCGGCGCCAAATGGGCGTACCACGGCGCCTGTTCGGGATCGAACGGCCGCACAGGGTTGTCTCTCAATTGTCTGATGTACCAATCAGTATTGCCCAACGAGAGATTCACCACGGCTACGTCCTGGCGAATTTCTTCGACTTCCTGAAGATACCAGAGCGGAAACGTATCGTTATCGCCGTTGGTGAACACGATACCGTACGGTTCGATTGTCTGCAGCAAATCGTAGGAAAAATCGAGCGCAAGACCCGTTTCCGGGCCGTGCCCACGACTGGCTGCCTTGAAGTTCAACACAAAGGGCATCAACGCAATCACAAACACCGGTGACGCCATACGGGTTGCGCGTTGCACGGCTCCCCCGGTCGCGGTCACGTAGTCACGAACGATCCGATACAAACCCGCGAGGCCAATACCGCAAAACAGTCCCCAGGTTTGAAACGAGATGAGGAAGAAATAATCACGTTCGCGTACTTCGTGTTGTGAGATGTCAGGAAATTTATCGAACCCGAGCGAAAATCCAGGTCTAAAATTCATGTACGCCACAAGCCCGGGACCAGTGATCAGAAAAGTCAGCGCCAACAACCAGAAAACCGACCGATCTTTGTTGTACAGGACCCTCAGACCTAGAATGCCGAGTGAAGTAAACAGTAAGGTGAACGGCAAGCGGATGAAATCAAAAATGGGCTTGGTTGGTGCAAGACCATTTGACCATTGCCAGTCGAAATACTGGAGATAGTTGAGTACCTGAAGCCCAATGATGGTAAGTGATCGACCCGGATTGTCGAATCCGGATGGGAAGATCGGATTGTCAAGCGGCGATCGCGGCGGATATTGCTCCCGTCTGATTACGGCAAGGAGAGACTCCCACGTCGATGGATCCGCCTCATTGATAATGGGGTTCAAACCCGCGCGGATGTAGAGAAAGAGGTAGGTGGAAACACCAACGACGGAGATCAACAAAACGGCGACTGGAAACCGAACATGACCAGTTGCGACGGAGTAGATCGCCGCCGCGGCAAAAGCCAAACCTCCCATGACCAAGATGGTCTGGCTGCCCAGGCCCGAGCCAATCAACAGGGCCCATATGCCAGCCACCACCGCCCATTGCGTCCACTCGATGCTTGCTTCCTTTGGATCCTGCTGCGGCTCTGACCTCATCACGTGCCACATGTAACCCACCAATGCAGGTCCCACGAGCAACGTTAACAAATGATTGCCGATGGAAAACGCAGCCACGTAGACCATGAGCAGAAGCATGTGCGCAGCACGCGAAGTCCCACGGTAAGATCTCCAAAGCCACGCCAGCCAACAGCACGCAGCGATACTAAACGCCGAGACCATGTAAACCTCGGCCTCGTTGGAGTTCTGCCACACGGTGAACGCGAACGCCGAGCAAAGGGCCGCCGCCACAGCACCGCCATAGGCGAAGAGGTGATCGCCTTCCTCGGTGACTTTGCTCTTGAGCGTGTGTAGCACGACCAGAAAGAAAAATGTTGCGGCCGTGGCGCTGAAGACGGCAGACATCAAATTCACGCGATACGAGTACGAGCCAAACGGAATAATCTTGGCCCACACGTTTGCCACGAATGTGAAGACGGGTGTTCCCGGTGGATGCGGTATGCCGAGAGTCTTGGACGCAGCGAGGAATTCCCCCGCGTCCCAAAACGTGACCGTTGGCGCGAGTGTCACGAGATATCCCACGAACACGACGACAAACATGGCCACCGCGGCACGATACTCGGGTTTTTTCCAGAAAGAAACTGTGTCCATACTCGCTTTTGCTTTGGGCGGGCGACTAACAATGAACGATTAACGATTTTTGATTTACGATTGGCGAGCGATCAGTGGTGCTGTCTACATATTATCACCCTACATCAAATCTGAAATCAAAAGTCGTTAAACATGAATCGCAAATCACCCCGGTTAATCCGATACACTCGATTCCATGGCAGCTGCACTTGGCCAGCTGCGCCCACCCAACACTTCTCGAACCTGCTTGGGCGTGACACCGCGATGCAACAGACCCCGCATCGCAATGGATATCTTTGACGTCTCCTCGGAAACGACTATCACAATGGCGTCCGTCTCTTCGGACAATCCAAGCGCCGCTCGGTGCCTGGTGCCAAGGGTTTTATCCTCTACCGGGAATTGCGTCAACGGTAGAACACAACCTGCGGCGATAATTCGGTCTCCACGCACTATCACCGCCCCATCGTGTAGCGGCGAATACGGTGTGAATATAGTCGTCAGGAGATCGGCCGATGCACCCGCATTCATCTCCTTACCGTTCTCCAAGTAATCGTTGAGGGATACGTCCCCCTCCACGGCGATGATGGCGCCAGCTCCGGTGCGCGACAGGTTGGAGGCAGCTTCTGCGATCTCGTCCGTAATGGTCTCCGAACCCGCCTGGCCAATGAACTGTATCGTGCGTGTACGGCCCAGCCGCGCCAATGCATGCCGCAGTTCGGGTTGAAAAAGGACCAATGCGCCGAAGGCTCCGTAGGTGGCCACTACTCCCAGCATCGTGGTGATCATGCTGAATTTGAGAATCAGTGCAGCAAAATACACCACACCCAGTACAACGAGCCCCAACAAAATGGGCAACGCCCTGGTCCCCACGAGAAATAGCAGTACCCGATAGATGACCCACGCCACAATCAGGATCTCGAGGACATCCGCGAACCCCGGGAGGAGGAACCGAAATCGCTCGAGATCCACGATTAGATACCGATCGCGCACGCGACGGCGAGTGCGGCGACGGTTTTTCGAACGTCGTGAACCCTAAAAAGCCGTGCGCCGCGGTGATACGCGGACACGCATACGGCTGCCGTCAAGTCATCCACTAGTTCTTCTCCATTATCCACGACTTCTCGCACGAACCGTTTGCGAGACGGTCCCACCATCACAGGACACCCCAACGAGTCGAGCGTCGTAAGACGCCGAAGCACCGTGTAGTTGTCATCGCGGCGTTTCGAGAACCCCAAGCCAGGGTCAACGACGACGGCGTCCGGACGGACACCTGCCTGGCGGGCATAATCCACCTGTGACTTTAACTCCTGGCACACCTCACTTGTGACGTCTTGGTAATCGGCATGATCATACGTGGCCATATCCCGAACCGTACCGCGCGAGTGCATGAGTACGACACCGGCTTTACCGGCCGCACACACGGATGCCATCTCGGTGTCGAGTCGAAAACTTGAAACGTCGTTAATGATCCAAGCCCCATGCTCCAGTGCGTGTTTGGCTATTTCCGCTTTGACGGTATCGACACTAATGGCAACCTCAGGGAAATGTCGAACGAGTGCACTCAGAACAGGTTCGAGTCGTTCCCATTCCACGGCAGGCGCAACCGGTTCCGGCCTCCCTGGACGGGTGGATTCGGCACCCACGTCTATCACCGCGGCACCCGCGTGCAACATCGCCTCCGCGTGCCGGAGCGCATTGTCGGCCTTGAGGAATTGTCCGCCGTCGCTAAACGAGTCCGGAGTCACGTTCAGGATACCCGCGACGAGGGGACGATCCAAGTCTAAAACCCCTCCTGCCGTTCGCCACGTGGTGGGCCGTTCCACAAACCCACGCAGTTGCGACCCAAGCAGCACGGCTATCTCATCGGGTAGCAAAGTGTGTCCCGGTCTGGTCAAGCCGGCCACCCGGGAAAGACCACCCGCGAGCAACGCCCACCCGTCACCGGTCAGACATTCAACGCCAACGGTTCGCGAGGCGTCGGCAACCCGCTCGCGGGCATCTGCAGCGATGCCGTCGATGAGAAAGGAAACTGATTCTAAACCACGGGCCGCGGCATCTGCGCGGCCCGGATCCCACCCCCGTTGTACGAGAGCATCACTGAGGACTGAAGGTTGTTGCGGAACGAGAGGGAAAACCCTCACGCGCCGGCAGGCTCCGCGCCAGGGGAACCGAGGACAGGGCCGGTAGATTCTTTCCGTGGCGCCGGTGTCTTGGGCACGACCGGCGGAAGTTCCGGTTCCGGCGGAGGCCGATCGGGAAGTTTTTCGCCACGACCGAGAGCCTCAACTTCGGCCCGGTCGATAGTCTCACGCTCGAGCAGCGCGTTGGCCATTGCGTGAAGCACACTCGTTTGCTCGTTGAGGATGTCTGTGGCCCTCTGGTAGGCGTTGTCCAGAATACGTTTGATCTCGGTATCGACGATTTCGGCCGTTTTCTCCGACACCTCACGATGTTGCCCGAATTCCCGACCGAGAAAGATCTGCTGTTCCTTTTCACCAATGGCAACTGGCCCGACAACGTCACTCATGCCAAACTGTGTCACCATCCGACGAGCCAACTCCGTGGCGTGTTCGATATCTTGGGCAGCACCGGTCGTGACTTTTTCCGCACCAAAGATGATCTGCTCGGCCACGCGTCCACCATATGCCATGGCCAGTTTCCCGTGCATGTACTCCTTCGTAAGGTTGTGCCGGTCTTCTTCAGGGAGCGAGAAGGTCAAACCCAACGCGCGACCCCGAGGTACAATGGTCACCTTGTGTACGGGGTCGAGTCCCGGGACAAACAAACTCACGACGGCATGACCCGCCTCGTGGTAGGCAGTCAACCGAAGTTCTTCTTCGGATATCTGGAGACTCCTCCGCTCGATGCCGAGCATCACCTTATCCTTGGCATCTTCCAGGTCGATCATCATGACACGCTGACGGTTGCGTCGAGCGGCCAACAGTGCGCCTTCGTTCACAAGGTTCGCCAAGTCGGCACCGGCCATGCCCGGTGTGCCCTTGGCGATCACACCCAGATCGACGCCATCATCCAGCGGAACCTTTCGCGCATGTACCTTGAGGATCATCTCGCGCCCGCGAATGTCAGGCATATCGACAACGATTTGCCGATCGAAACGACCGGGGCGGAGTAAGGCCGGGTCGAGTACGTCTGGACGGTTGGTAGCAGCAAGCAGAATCACACCCTCGTTCGACTCAAAACCATCCATTTCCACAAGCAATTGATTCAGTGTTTGCTCGCGTTCATCATGTCCACCGCCTAGTCCCGCACCTCGATGACGACCGACGGCATCGATCTCGTCGATGAAAATTAGACACGGTGCGTGTGCTTTTCCCTGCTCAAACAAATCGCGGACTCGAGACGCGCCAACACCAACAAACATTTCTACGAAATCGGACCCGGACATGGAAAAGAAGGGTCGCCCCGCTTCACCGGCGACCGCCTTTGCCAGCAACGTCTTGCCGGTCCCGGGTGGACCAATCAACAAAGCCCCTTTGGGAAGACGCCCACCCAATCGTTGGAATTTCTGTGGATCCTTGAGGAACTCGATGATCTCCTGCAGTTCGACCTTAGCTTCATCCGCACCGGCCACATCACCGAAAGAGATCTTTGGCGTGTCCCCAGTCAGGAGCTTGGCTTTGGACCGGCCAAACTGGAAGGCTCGGTTGCCACCTTGTTGCACTTGCCGGAAGAAAAACACCCACAAGCCGATGAGAATGACCCATGGCAACATTTGGAGAAAGATGGCCCCGAACGACGGTTTGGGTTCTTTGCCTCGGATAGTGATGCTTTTGTCTTCCAGACGTCCCAAGATTACTTCGGAATCCTGGATGGGCAGGATCACGCGAAAGGACTGTACCGTCCTGCCATCCTCCATAATCTGCCGGTTGAATTCACCCTCCACGAACTTTCCACCGGTGATCTCCACTTCGCTGATGTTGTCAGCCTCCAGCTGGACGCGGAACGTGGAGTAGGAGATCTCGGCGTAATCTTGATCGTCTGACGCCAGCATTCGGTAAAACGCGAACGGCAACAAAATAACCAACAGCCAGAAGACCATGTTTTTACTGATAGTATTCCAATTCATCTTTCGATTCGGCGATTGCATATCAGCCACGCACTATTCCTTAATACTCGCAATGAAAGGTAAGTGTCTGAAATTCTCTGCGTGATCCAGACCGTACCCGACGAGAAAAGCATGTGGTGCGTCGAAGCCAACAAAGCGGACGTCCGACGCAGTACCGTTGGCGATTCGCTTGTGCAATAAGGTGCAAATCTCCAAACTCTCTGGCTCCCGACCCATCAATAACTGGACCAGACGGGCCATCGTGTTTCCTGAATCAACTATGTCCTCCACTAATAATATGTGCTTACCCCGTAGATTAGTTTCCGGATCGTACAAAAGCCGAACATCGCCCGAGGATTTTGTCCCCGCCCCATAAGAGGCGACCCTCAAGAAATCGATCTGGAGCGGTCGCAAGATCCGTCGAACCAGATCCGCCTGGAAGACAAAACTGCCCTTCAGGAGACCGAGCACCAGGAGATCGCCGTCAGGGTAAAATTCAGTTATCTCCGCACCGAGCTGTTCCACGCGCTTTGCAATGGTGTCCTCGTCGAAAATGACTGAGTCGATGGCGTAACCGCCGACACGCCTCAGATCAGCAGCGGCAGGCATCAATACGAATAGCCTTCTCGCCGGCCTGTGGCACATCTAGATCCGACCGACAGATACCGGGTAACCAAAGGACCTCGTTTCCCCTCGTGAGGACAGGATGATTTGACCTGTCGGGCCACGGAACTCTGCCTTCCATTAATACGCGACTCACCTTCCGTCTTCCCTGGCCGTCAAGGGGCCGAATCCTGTCACCGGGATGGGGAACACGAATTTCACCAGAACCGCATGTCACCCAAGTGACCATCGATGCTCGCTGGGTGGCCGTTGCCGCCGCCGGACACCATGACATGAGCCATCCCCCCCAACGAACCTCGCCCTCCTCAGTTTCACCCCACTCTTGCGGTTGGCAATCTGTTTTGGTGCCAATGTCGCCCGGTCTTCGGATTCGCAGGTCGTCAAAGACCGTTTCGAGTACCCATCCGTGACCCAATTCAAAAGTCCGTCCGCTCGGCGCGTGACGGGCAGACGACCAGACGCGCCGAGCCCTGTCAGGACCCAACACACAGCCGACCTCTCGCGCTGCAGCCCGGAGAAGCGCCTGGGAAAGCCTTGGATCATACTGATGGAGGGTATCCCGAGCAACCTGAATACAGTCATCGGAAACTTGCATGCGAAGCGAGGGCATTTCTCGTAGCACCACACCCCACGCATTTCGATCGTCCGAGGCGTTGCTGGCCACCTCCAGCAGCGCGGTATCTACTCGACCTTCAAACCGGGCATTTGCCAATGGCAGCAGAACAGCACGGACCCACGAACGGTCGTGTGCGTGATCGACATTGCTCGGGTCCTCGTGAATGGCTAACTCGATATCCGCAATGTGTTCGCTGCGCCGAAGCCATCCACCAATTTCACCTTTGTGAAAACCAAGCAACGGTCGAACGAGCCCGCACGGACCCATTGCGGGGATTCCCGAAAGACCCGCCAAACCGGACCCTCGCAAGAACCGAAGCATGACCGTCTCAATCTGATCATCGGCATGGTGTGCGGTAACAAGGTAGTGGCAATCGGCTTTTTGCTGCATCGTACGGAGTGCGTCATAGCGCGCCTGACGCGCCTTTGTCTCAGATGTGTTGGGACCGAGGTGGACCGCTTGGCAAAGCACAGGAACACCGATGTGATCCGCCAACTTTTTGACCTGCGCCGCCACCGTCGCGCTCCCCGGCTGAATACCATGATCCACATGACCGATCACGATCTCGAGCCGCAGCTTGGACGCTATCCGACGTACCAGGAGCGCCAATGCGACCGAATCCGGACCTCCACTGACGGCGACTAGGGCACGGCCAGGCTGGGTGAAAAGGCCGGCAGTGCGAATATGGTTCAGTAGGCGGCGGTGTAGCGGCAGGTCCATGCGTGAAGATTCTGCGATTTTGGAATATGATTCAATCAAAGTACAATCAACTAATACCACAATTCTCAGATTTCATATGACGAATCTCATGGACCAAACCTACGACCTTCTACGCCACCTCACCTCCCCGATCGTCGCCATTACGTCTCGCCGCGGTAACGAAGTAAACGGTATGATTGCAAATAGCGCGTCCCGAGCGTCCCTGTCAAAAGAAAAACCTCGCGTGTCAGCCTACATCCACAAGTTCAACTACTCGCACGACATGATCTTCGAATCGGGCCGGTTTGTTATGCATGTCCTCGGTGAAGAAGACCTAGTGACCGTGGATCGGTTGGGGTTCGCCTCGCGACGCGACGGACCAAAGATGCAGGACATCACCTATTCAACCGGCGAACTCGGCCTGCCCGTACTGGACAATTGTTACTGCTATTTCGAATGCGACGTGGTCAACGTGATGGATACCGGCGGGTCCACCTTATTTCTGGGCGCCGTACGACACACCGCACGCGGGAACCGTGAGCGCCCCATGACACCTACGTACATGCGCGATGCCATTTCTGATGAACGGAGGCGGGAGTATGTTGAAAATCTCGCCATTGCGCAGCGACAGGCCACCGAGCGTGCCGATGAGATGCGGGCGGTGGTGTGGCGCGGGTTACCCCGTTAAGCGCTGGCCCTTTTTTTTGCTTGAGCCAGAAAACCCGGTCGCACGTCCAGCAACTTTGATACACGTCGCATGAGGGACGTTTCGTGTTTCGCGACGACACCATCGGCAAAGACCAACCCCCACATGGCCTCCAACAGAACCATCTTTTGCCCGTCATCGTAGTCACGCGCAATCAATGAGGTAAACTGAAATAGGTCGATTGCCTGAACACGCTCCGAGTTGGCCAGTGCGATGAGATCTCGCGTGGTCTCTTCGTCTAGATTGAAATGGCGTTGGATGGTCGTTTCGAGATGCGCTCGCTCCGAATCGGAAAATTCATCGTCGGCATACGCCAGTTCCAACAACAACGCGCAGGCCGCGACGTGGATCTTTGGCGGACCTTGCTGCACAGGTTGTGTCTGTGCATCCGGTGGTTCGGACATCTTGTTCGTGAAGAACGACTTGATGGCGTCCAGCATGGTGACTCACCATTCCCAAAAAGTTTAGACTCCGCATTGAATTTACAACGTCACCCCGCATTTAGCTGAGTGATGTCTTCCAACGACTTGCGTTTGAGGTCGGGAACACGCGCGTCCGCCGCCGCGTAACCCACGGGAAAAAGAATAAATGGCTTCTCGTTGGACGGCCGCTTGAGAAGACGGGACAGAAACCCCATCGGGCTGGGCGTGTGCGTCACCGTGGCCAAGCCCATGTGATGGAGCGCCGCGATAAAAAACCCGCACGCTATGCCCACGCTCTCGTTGACGTAGTAGTTGGTGATCTTTCGATTCTGATCGTCTCGACCGGTGGACTCTTTGAAAACTATCACCAAATACGGGGCGACATCGAGGAACGGTTTGCGCCAATCAGTACCGAGCGGTGCGAGGGCGTCGAGCCATTCTTGCGGGAAGCGGCCCTCGTAGCCCTCGCGCTCTTCTTTCTCCGCTTCGACCCGGATTTGAGATTTGAGATCGGCGTCATCCACCACCACGAACTTCCACGGTTGGCGGTGCGCACCCGAAGGCGCAGTGCCGGCTGTCTTGATCGCCAGATCGATGCACTCACGTGGCGGGACTTCGCTGGTGAACTCCCGGACGGTACGTCTGCGGTTCATGGTCTCATAAAATGCACGGCCCCTGGGCACCATCTCGGCCGTCGGCAACCGCGTGAATTCGAGTGGTGCAAACTTCGGTTGATTTCCCTTCATCGTCGCTCCTCACGGGACGTCGCACTTTAGCACCAGGTCTGGAACGGTACCAGTGAGGAGCACAGATCGATCCCCGGGCCTCACCGCGTAGGTTAGGAGCCGACGCGTTGTTTGGTCAGGATTCGATCCACGGAATACGCGCCACTGCCACGCATTGCCAGGACCGCCACGATCGCAAATACGAGCAAGTGGTATTCGAATCCCTCTCCGGCCTGCGCTCCCGACCAGTTCATGAAGAAGCCATTGCCAAAGTGAACGGTGGATACGGCACCAAACATGACGACACCCACGCCGAGCGCGGCAAGCCGACCAAAGGCCCCCGCCAACAACGCGAGTGAACCAAAAAATTCGATGGCGATGACGAGGTAACTGACCACCGACGGAATACCGATCGATCCGAGGAACTGAACCGTTCCGGCAACGCCGCCACCACCGAACCATCCCAACAGTTTTTGCGCCCCGTGCGGAAACATGACTAACCCAAGCACAACACGCAGAATCAACGAAGTCCAATTGTCATCCGTACGGGTGATTTTGTCCAATATCATCTCTACCATCCTTTGTTCGTGGAGGGTTTTAAATGAGGATATTTCCGTGGATCCATGTGCAACGTAGAATCTGATCTACGGTGGATGTCAGTCATCGTGATCCAGGGAACTGCACGCCGAACTCCGCTCCGATCTCGATATAACGCTCGGGATCGGCCGCCATTTTCGAAAACATGGGCGCGATTGCTCCCGGCGCAAACAACATCAGCATGCGTGCAGGGACGTCGGTACGGTTTTGGAAATTATGTTTCGCCCCGCGCGGAATGTGAAGAAATGTCCCGGGGCCCGCTTCGATCTCGCCCTCATCGGACCAAAACGTGACATGCCCTTCTAGGATATAAAAGCCCTCTTCTTCGCGTGTTTGAATGTGGGGCGGTGGTCCCCCGCCGGGTGGCACGATTGCATCAATCAGGGCATAACTGCCGTTCGTGTCGGAGTCCGTAGCCAGCATCCGATAGACATCGCCGGCGCCGTGCACGACTGTCGCATCGTCCTCGGGACGCAAAACGCTCACCTTGCTCATGTTTCTCATCCTCATTAGTTGGCGTGATCATATTTTGCATGCTGACCTTTTGTCCAAAGAAACTGAATTACTCGTCAAATCCGACCTTCTCCAAAAGCGTGGTCAGCGTCCGCAATTCCCGCACGTTGAGCCTACTCATCAATTCCCGGTCCATTCGATCCGTTGGTTCGTCGAGCGAATTGACAACGGCCAACCCTGACGTGGTCAGCGTGCAATCCACTCGTCGCCGATCTTCTTTGGATGGTCGCCGTTCGACAAGTTTCTGTTTTTCGAGCCGATCGATCAGGCGGGTAATCGAGGGTTCGCGAAAAATCATTCGATCCCGAATAGTCATGATTGGTAAACTTCCGGCAGCCCCTCGGAGAATCCGAAGCACGTTATACTGGGCCGCACTCAGCCCCTCTTCGTGGAAAATTCCGCCCGCCTGCCGTCTGAGACGAGCCGCCGCCTGGAACACAGCGACCAATGCCTTTTGTTGTTTCGAGATCTTCGGGGTAGCCACCAAATCCTTTAACTCCAATTTGCTCATTTGAATCCCTTGGCAATTAACTTAGCATGCAAACAATTAGCATGTCAACGATTATGGCTTTCGCAAAGATGGAAAGCCCCTTGACTCACATTCAATCATACTTTAGTGTATCGTAACACCAATACAGTTGAATAGACGAGCAACCATTGTTCGAACATGTCGATCCGCGCAGCCCCATACCACTCTACGAGCAAATCGCATCGCGTATTCGCGTTGCCGTGGCCGCGGAGGAGTTGGCAGCGGGACAAGCCTTACCGTCGGTGCGTCAACTCGCCACAAGTCTGCGAATCAACCCAGCGACCGTGGTGCAGGCGTACCGGGAATTAGAAGCTGACGGTTTCGTGGAGCGTAAGCACGGCGCCGGCACGTTTGTCTGCGATGTGCCATCTGAGACAAAACGTCGGGAGCGTATCCGCAAGGCCGAGGCCTTGGTGCGCAATCTCATGGACGAAGCCGGGCGGCTGGGTGTCAATGGTAACGATTTGCAGGAAGCACTCCAGAGGCAGCTCTCAAGGAGACGGAAGTGAGCAATTGTATCGAACTCCAGGATGTTTCCTATTCGCCCGACAAAGACTTTGAGATCAGTGGGCTCACACTCACCGTGCCGACCGGAGCGGTGTACGGTTTTCTCGGACCAAATGGCTCCGGCAAGACGACAACGATCCG
>JAZDDD010000467.1:0-3768 GCA_036679545.1 Gemmatimonadota bacterium
CCGCACAAGGTTTTGGTAGCGCGGTCGCCGTTGGCGATGGTGAGGTTTTTGTCGCGGAGCCGCTGAACGAAATGGACCCGGGCGCCGTGTACGTGTACCGCAAGACCGCCAGCGGTGAGTGGCGCTCTGTTGTCCAATTGATGGGTTCAGATGCAATGGACGGTGATCATTTTGGCCGTGCCATCGCGTCGGACGGAAACACCTTGGTGGTCGGAGCCACGGTCGTCGATGACACCAAGGGTGCGGCCTACGTGTTTCAAAAAAACAGTGCCGGTAACTGGACACAGGTCATTCGACTCACCGCATCGGATGGTGTTGCGGGTGATGCGTTTGGACGTACTGCTGCTATTCGGGGTGACATGATGGCGGTATCGAGTTGGGCCCATGGTGACGCGGCGGGTGCGGTGTATGTGTTCGAGCGTAACACGGATGGGGTGTGGGCGGAGAGTGACAAGCTCATGGTAGAGTCAGAATCCGGCACACCATTTGGTCAGGCTATCGCGATGGACGGTGAACACATCGTCGTTAGCGCGCCAGTGCAGTTTGGTTTTCGGCGGGGGCAGCCAGCTAATGC
The DNA here is from genome assembly GCA_036679545.1 of Gemmatimonadota bacterium. Classification (GTDB taxonomy): domain Bacteria; phylum Gemmatimonadota; class Gemmatimonadetes; order Gemmatimonadales; family GWC2-71-9; genus JAZDDC01. The sequence continues at coordinate 575 of JAZDDD010000467.1, forward strand.
CGATAGTCGTGGCCAGGTGTATGTCTTTGCGAAAAACGCCATGGGTGCGTGGCAGCAGACAGGCAAACTCGAACCTGTTGATCTTCCAAGCAGAGCCGGTTTTGGAACGGCAGTTGCCATAGATGGTGATCAAGCGTTCGTCGGTGCTCCGGGGATGAACAACGGCATTGGTGCCGTTTTTGTTTTTGCCCGTGACGATGACACCGGTGAGTGGACGAGTCAGCCACGTCTGCAACCATTTGACACATCGCGCCGCGCACAATTCGGTACAGCGTTGGCGCACAGCGGTCGTGAAACGTGGGTGGGGACGCCGGGAGCCGACGGCACTGGCACCACATATTTATTCGAACGGGCGGAGTCAGGTCATTGGAACGGATCCAACAAGATCTTCGGTGGAGACGATCTTGAATTGCGCGATCGTTTTGCATCGACGCTGGCGGTTCGCGGGGATCTTGCCGTGGCGGGTGTGGTTGGCGACGATTTTGGTGCGGGAACTGCCATCATTCTCGAGCGCGCAAACGACCGTTGGTCGGCAACACAGAAGGTATGGGGAGACGTGAAAGGGCCCTTGGCTGTCACCGATGGCCAGGTTGATTGCACGGCGGGAGTTGCCGTCGCATTCGATTGTAACGAAGTCGATATGGTAGCGTTCCTTCCAATCAAAGACCTTGGCGGCAGCCGAGGTGTGCGGGTCAATGATGTCTGGGGGTGGACAGATTCGGAGACCGGTCGGGAATACGCCATTGTCGGGCGACTTGACGGTACCTCCTTCGTCGATATCAGTAATCCCAGTCGTCCGCGATACCTTGGTAACCTTCCGAAGACCGAAGCCGCACGGACAAGCACGTGGCGAGACATGAAGGTGTACAAAGACCACGTGTTCATTGTGTCCGATGGTGCGGGGCCGCACGGAATGCAGGTGTTTGACCTCACCCAACTGCGTGACGTCCGGGAGCCCACAACATTTGCAGAAACCGCGCACTACGATCGGATCGCTAGCGCGCACAATATCGTGATCAATGAAGAAACGGGCTATGCATTCTCAGTGGGCAGTAGCGCCGGTGGCGAAACGTGCGGTGGTGGTCTGCACATGATCAACATTCAAAACCCCGCAATGCCGACTTTCGCGGGTTGTTTTGCGGACGCAAACACCGGTCGGCGTGGCACCGGTTACTCACACGATGCGCAGTGTGTGACCTACCATGGACCGGACGGTGAACATGCCGGCAAAGAGATTTGCATGGGGGCAAACGAAACAGCGCTGAGTATTGCGGACGTGACGAATAAGGAAGAACCTGTTGCGTTGGCCATGGCGTCCTACCCTAACGTCGGGTACTCTCACCAGGGTTGGTTGACGGAAGACCACCGATACTTTTACATGAACGACGAGCTTGACGAGTTGGGTGGCAACGTCGTAGGAACGCGTACTCTCGTGTGGGACGTGACAGACTTAGATGACCCGGTGCTCGTGAAAGAGCATATGTCCGAAAACCTGTCAAGCGATCACAATCTGTATGTCACGGGCGACTACATGTACCAGTCCAACTACCAAAGCGGTTTGCGTGTCCTCGACGTGCGTGACCCGGAAAATCCAATCGAAGTTGGGTTCTTCGATACGGTTCCGTACGGCGAAGATACACCGGGCTTTGGCGGGTCATGGAGCAATTACCCGTTCTTCGAGAGCGGTGTGGTGATCGTCACAAGTGGCCAGGAGGGTTTGTTCTTGTTGAAGAAGAGGCCCCAGGAAATCATACCGTAAACATTTTTCACAAGGTGTGATCGACGGGTTCCAGAAAACGGAACCCGTCGTTTCTCAATCCACGCTATGCAGAATATCGTTTTATTAATCGCCTCGGTCGGTGGCCTCGTGATGCCATCCGCATGCGCCACCACGAGCAGTGCGAACGCCGTTGCATCGACGCCTGTGCGGCCAAGCGAAGCCCAATCTGACGGTCCGCGGCTTTACGTGGCAAATCAAGACGACGCATCAATCTCGATTATCGACCTCGAAACGAATGCTGTCATCGAGACGGTCGATCTGCAGAATCTTGGGTTTGCGGCCAATGCAAAACCGCACCACACAGCCGTCGAACCAGATGGGTCGTATTGGTACGTCTCGCTGATCGCGGCGGGAAAGGTGTTGAAGTTTAGTCGGGACAACCAACTGGTGGGGCAGGCGGATTTTGAGACGCCAGGCATGTTGGCGTTGCATCCAACCCGGGACCTGTTGTACGTGGGCCGGTCCATGGCGGCGGTCAATCCGCCGCAACGCATTGGCCTCATTGAGCGCGGCAGCATGGACCTCGACGAAGTTGACGTGTTCTTTGGTAGGCCACACGCGTTGGCAATCGGCCCAAGCGGCGACTGGGTGTATTCCGGTAGTCTGGCCGGGAATCAAATCGCAAGCATCAATATCGATACAGAAGAATTGGCGTTGACCACGTTAGACGGCGATACGCACGTCATGGTTCAGTTTGCGTTGTCTCCTGACGGTCGTTGGATGGTGGCTACCGCACAGCTCACCAGCAAACTTCTCGTATTTGACGCTAGCGATCCTGCGAACCCTCAATTGATTCGCGAGATCGATGTAAACGGCATGCCGTGGCATCCAATATTTTCTCCGGACGGACGATGGGTGTGGTTCGGTAACCAAGCTGCCAATACCGTGACCGTGGTGGACGCCACATCGTGGAGCGTGGCCGACGTGATCGAAGGAGACGGTATCGCAGAGCCACATGGCGTCGCCATGTCTCCCGACGGTGGTCACGTGTATGTGTCGAACCGCAATGTGAAGGGTGAGTACACACCAGGCGGGGGCGCCGCAGCGTCAGAGAGTCGGGGCAACGTGATTGTGATAAACACGGCGACTAGGACGATTGAACGGGTGATCGAAGTTGGCCGATACGCGGCCGGGCTCAGTACTCAGTCGAGACATTGAATTCACTAACTTTGCTTGCCTGTTCGGCGCGTTCACAAATGGCGCAAACTCCTACGAGTCAGACGGCCGCCGCATTCGTCCGTGGCGTGACACCGTTCTCGGTGGTTGACTCGACTGGTCGCGAGTACGGTCATCCGTTTCTTGGTGGTTTAAATATTCCTCGCCCGCAGTTAGTTGATATTGACGGGGATGAAGACCTCGATCTCTTCATACAAGAGTACTCCAACGCAATCATGTTGTTCGAGCGCGTGGGTCT
>JAZDDD010000468.1:0-2857 GCA_036679545.1 Gemmatimonadota bacterium
CAAAACTCCGACTCGATGGACCGCGTGCGCTGGATGGAGGTCACAAGAGAGTCGGCCAACGCGACCACGACGGCCTCCGGGCTCGAGTCCGGTTGTTCCTGGGCGGCCATACCACCACCGACCATCCAGCTGCACACGAATGAATACGCGCGGACGCGCAAACCGCATCTATTCAATGCCTCCGTCAGGAAACAGCGGCCAACGAGTCCTCAGTTGACAGACAAGCAACCCAGCGAGCTACGCCAGTTACCTAGTAACCCGCCAGATGTTGCCGCACATGCGGTTCGAGCAACAACACGTGGTGCGTGGCGTGTTCGAACAGTACGATTGCCTCGTCATGACGGCCCAAGGCATCCAACACCATACCGTGCACATAATCCATGGTTGGAGAGGGAGATCCCCACGCCCGCGCTTCCATGGAAGCTTCCAACGCTGCACTCAGATTACCGCGGCGAAGTTCAACCCATGCCAGGACGCCAAATGCTTCCACGGGTCGGCGGCGGGTCATATCGCGACGAATAACATCGGCTGCTTCATCAATGGATTCAATACTCCGCGCAAGGAATATTGCGAGCGGATGTGCGTAAAGCGCCTCGCTGCCGGGCGCTGTTGCGACCCGCAGAAATTGGGTTTCCATCTCCAACGCGCGCACCGTATCGCCAAGTTCGCGGTACACTTCAGACAACCGCAGATAGAGATCGGGATGGGCATCGACTGCTATTCTCTCATACAGAGCGGCGGCCCGTTCCCAGTCCCTCTCCGCGGCTGCAATGTCTGCTAATTTCTCGAGCGCACCGCGGTAGCCCGATTGGGTCTCCGTAGCCAACCCCAAAATGTTCTTGGCTGGTCCGGAACCATCGCGCTCCAGCGAAAGTACGGACAACTCCGTCAGACACCACGCGGCAACTTGTGGCCGCAGACCAGAAAACCGTATGTCCTTACACGCACGTGCGTGCTTCTGATAAGCAGCTTCGATATCTCCGTGAAATGCCAACCAGCGTGCGTGCCGCAGTTGTCTTGCGAGTGTCCCGCGCTCAAGACGTGACAAGGCCGTATCCGCGCCGGGATAGTTGCCGATGGACATTGCCACATCGAAGAGAACTGCCCACCCCACATCACCGGTCGAGTCGTGCGCGATAGACCGTTTGGCTGCCTCGTAAGCTCCGGCGAAGTCATGTCGGGCCAGCAATATCTGAGACAACCTCGCCTCAGCCCCCGACTTCCTTGGCACTTCCCGGACCAACCGCCGGGCGATTGCTTCGGCACGATCGACATCATTCAGATTGGCGCCAACAGCAAAACGAGCCATGTATCGATCCGCAAGCCGGCCCGCGAGAACGTAGTTGCGCGGATCCGCACGGTAGTGCGCATCGAATGTCGCGATTGCCACCGAGGCCTGCGCGGTGTCCATCCGAATACGAGCGGTGTCTGCTGACGACATTGGCCACGAGAACGCCGCTCGAGCCGTGAGCATCAGCAACCCGCCGCCAAACACGACGACGGGCCACCGAACGTACTTCGCTACCACCGTCCACCTCTGTGCGGACGAGCAAGAAACGGGAAGCGATTCAGGAACGGTCTATCATTGGCATCGACATTGTCATCATTCAACGCCGTGTTGTCGCCAAAGAGCAACATCAGTTCAGCAGTGATAACGTCATCGGCCAGTTGTCGCCCGTTCAAAAACGCACTTGGTTGCGAGGTATTTATTGGTTGAATGTCCGGTGTGATAACACTCGCGATGGCTGACGCGAGCGCTGGATCTCCACCGTATGTATTGATGATGGTTTGTTCGATAACACCGCGAAACTCAGCGATGTCGTCGGCTGGCGCCGTTTGATTGAATCGATCCTTGAGATCAGACGGGATAAACACCGTGTTCACCGCCGGGATCCCAAACCGATCAACCTGGGTAAGCACGTGTTTACCGATGCGGCTCCGATGCAATTCGAGTTCGTCGTCAATGGCCAGTTCGGCCGGTGCTGTTGCCTCATTACACCCCATCAACAACAGAGATGCAACTGGTATGACGGTGACGAGCGATCGGAAAATATTACGCGAGAGCATGTATGCGTCTCCTTGATATGAGTTTTTCGTTGACTAACGACGACTCGTCGTGCCCCAAACCCCGATGTTCGGGTTGTCACCTAGCTTGTCAATGGGTACTTCAACGACAATGGCGTATGCGTTGAACCCGGCGAATCCATCCATCCCCGGATTGTTGAAGCTGGTCGCTTCGCCAGCCAGAATGGCGTTGAACTGTCCGACGTCAAAGAAAAACGGATCGTCACGGACTCCCGCAAAGACCCGAAGATCATGGCCGTGGCCAACCCGTTTGCGCCCGGTCCTACTCACACGCACACGTGCGTCATCGTGTGTCCCGACAAGCTGCGCTAGATTACCCGTAACCTCTGGGACAACGGGCCCACGGAATCGCATGACCTGCCGCCCTCGGTGCCGCTTTTTCCAACCCCAGCCCCTCGAACGCTCCGTGACATAGGCCTGGATAACAAGATCTTCGACCGCGTCGCCATTGTTATCGATCTTGAACTGGTACAACACGTCCGGATCAAACACCGAAATATTCGATTCATTCGGGGGCACAAACCCGTGCAAAGTCATGGCAAGGATGAGTTTGTCCGGCTTGTTGGGATTGATGAATGAATACACGTCAGCAATGTCGGCCCCTGCGTCGTCCGCGACGAGCGGACTGTCGAGGTGATCGGCCGCCGTAGCCCATTTTGCAAAACCCACTGCTGCCACAAGTGCTAGCGGGGCCCCAATCAAGCTGGTGCGCCGTAACCATGTCAAACGCCTCATTAGTCTGACCTCCATATGAGAGTACGCCGGATTCTGA
>JAZDDD010000469.1:0-9056 GCA_036679545.1 Gemmatimonadota bacterium
CTTTCCGCTCTTCGTGGTCGAGCATCTTCCGGCCGGCTTGGCAGGACTCGTCGTCGCGGGCATCCTGGCCGCGGCCATGAGCACCATTTCCTCCTCACTCAATTCCCTGGCATCAGCCACCACACACGATTTTTATGCACCGCTCCGGAACGAACACGACCCGGCCCGACTGCTGTCGGTGGGGCGTTGGGCAACGATTGCATGGGCCGGAGTTCTCACACTAGGCGCCCTCGCGTTCCGGTCGGATCAACCCGTCGTGGAGCTGGCGTTGTCGATCGCATCGATCACCTACGGCAGCCTACTTGGCACATTCATCCTAGCCGGTGCATCGAAGCGGGTAAATCAACGTGATGCCATTCTCGCCATAGCGGTTTCGACGATTTCAATGCTGATCATCGTACTTGTAAAACCTGGTCCGTTCCAAGGTTTGGCGTGGCCATGGTACGTACCCATCGGAACGTTGATCACGTTGGCCACCGGCTACGTATCGAGCGCGGTACGCCAATCCATGCCGTGACCATTCTTGCCGGTGTTGATGCGGGCGGATCTTACACGGAAGCCGCGATCACCGATCCATCGATGGGGCGCGTTTTTCGTCACCGCGATAGACCGTCATGTCTGGTCGAGGGGCGAATCGCAGATGCCGCTCTCATTATCGAGCAAACCGTTCGGGGAGCTCTGTCGCGCTCCGGGTCACCACATATCGACCTGCTGGTCATCGGCGCGGCCGGTGCGGGCAACCCGGCGTTGCAGGACGAACTGCGGTCAGCACTATCAAAGACAAAGATCGCCCGTGCGATTCACATCACAACAGACGCCCAGTTGCAGCTCGAAGCGGCGTTCCCAACCGGTGAAGGCATCATGGTGTCGGCGGGGACCGGCTCCATAGCCCTTGCTCGCGACCGCAACGGAATATTTCATCGCGCTGGCGGGCACGGTTTTCGATTTGGAGATGAGGGGAGCGGGTACGCAATTGGACGCAACGCGGTCCAAGCAGCATTGCAGGCGGGTGATGGGCGGGGGAGCGACACAATACTGGTGGACCTGTTACGCCTGGAAACCGGAACGAACGATCAAAAGGCGTTCGTCCTGTGGACAAGGGACACGACACGACCCAACGTCGCCGATTTGTCGTCCGTGGTAATGTTGGCGTGTCAGGCGGGGGACAACACCGCCAGACAAATCATTGAGGCTGCCGCGGAGGAACTCGTCGCCCACGTGTTGGCGTTGACCCCGTACCTTGCGACTAAGGGCGCGACACGAATAGCAATGGCCGGCGGACTCCTTGACCACGACACACCGCTGCGAACACATACGGTGAGTCGGCTCATCACCGTCATCCCCAACCTCGATTTGAGTCCATCCAGCATCGACGCCATAAGTGGCGCACTGCACATGGCAAGACGTCTCACGGCTCACGCGAGCGACTAGCAGTCAAGTCTTGGTCCCGAAGCCCGCCAAACTGTGGATTCAGCGGATTCCGTGGCGCCGTTGCATCGACACCGGGCCATCAACCAACAGCCGTCGGTTACGAAAGCCGCGCACCGGTAGATTCCCCTTTTCCGCCGGCAACAACCAAGTCAACCGGCTGGCCAATGAATCGAACAACCAAGAAAACACTTACAAGACCCGCCAGCAAACATATCCACACGGGCACGCCGAACACCGATGGCACACTCCCAAATAAGATTCCAATCCCGCCAACCGTCAGCGCATATGGTAGCTGTGTGCGTACATGATCGACATGATCACACGAAGAGGCCGTTGAACTCAACACCGTTGTGTCGGAAATCGGCGAGCAGTGGTCTCCCATGATGGCGCCCGCAAGCACCGATCCGATTCCCCCAAAAAAGATCGCGCGATCGGCCGCCGACTCCGCCATCCCACCAATCATGACAATGGACAGTGGTACAACAAGCGGCAACAGAATCGCCATCGTCGCCCACGATGTACCGGTGGAGAACGCAATGACGGCGGCGACAACAAAAACAGTTAGCGGAAGCAACGTGGGTGGGAGCGTATCACTCAAGACACCTGCCAGAAAGTTGGCCGTGCCCAACGTGGTCGTCACCTCACCCAAAGACCACGCCATCAACAGAATCACGACAGCAAGCATCATGGCCCGAAGTCCCGACAACCAAGCGGTAATTCCCTCTTGAATGGTCAGGATTCGTTGACCGATTGCAAGCACCAATGCGGCGATACACCCCAGAACCGAACCCCACATCAGCGGGGAATACGGGTCGGCCCCACCGAAGATATTCCGCAAGGACCGGGCGTCACCCGGACCGAGCGCTTCGATTCCCGTGGCAACCAGACCATACAGTACCGTGACCACCAGTACAACGACGGGAAGAGCGCCATTCCACCAACGACCACGTGGCGCCCCTTCTTTTTCATTGAGGTCAGCCGCTAGATCCGCGGCGAGTTGGGCGCCTTCGCGATGGAGTGCTCCACCCTTCGCCCGCCGTTCTGCTTCCAACATGGGTCCGAAGTCCCGACCGGTCATCGCAATAAACCCAACCATTGCAATCGCGAGAATTGGATAGAACAGATAAGGGATGGTTTCGAGGAACACACCAAAGGCAGACGCGCCGCGTAGCTCCGCAACGAGGGCCGGGTTCCCCGCATTTTGCTGCGCGGCGAGTTCCAACCCACCGCCGATGAGACTCACCTGGTACCCAATCCACGTTGAGATGAAGAACAGGGCGGCAACGGGCGCCGCGGTTGAGTCCACGATGTAGGCGAGCTTCTCCCGAGAGATGCGCAACCGATCCGTCAATGGGCGCATCGTGTTGCCGACCACTAGGGAGTTGGCGTAGTCGTCGAAGAACACGGCCAGGCCGGCCAGCCAGGTCGCGATCTGCCCGCGGCGACGTGTCGTGGCTATGGGTGCCACCGCATCGACGATGGCCCTCATACCACCCATGTGGTTCATGATTGCCACCATGCCGCCCAACATCAACGTAAAGAGTATGATGGCTGCGTGATCAGCGTCTGCAAGTTCGCCACGCGCAAACCGATTTACCGTGGCAAAAATGGCCTGGAACGGATTGAAGCCGTTGAGGAACAACGCGCCGACCCAAATACCGGCAAACAATGCGGTTACAACTTCCCTAAACACAAGTGCCAATAAGATGGCCACCAACGGGGGCAGGATTGAGACAAGCCCCGGAAACACTGGCGTGTCCAACGCCGCAACGACCTGGCCACCAACGATGACTTCAACGGGCGCCTGCTCCGAACCCGTAAGCCTCACATCGTTGAGAATCACGGACCCATTTGGCTCGATGACGGAATCCGCCACGATGGTGCCGTCCCCAAGTCGGACTTGAAACCGAACTTGATCACGTGCTCGTGGCGCTGAAACGGTGATCGTAAACGGCGTATTCGACAAGAAGACGTCAGGTCCGTCGATCTCAATGTCTTGGGCACGCGCCGGTTGGACGAGCAAGGAGATCAGCACGCCGCCTGCGAAGGCGAGCCTTCGGCCCATATCGGTATGTCCTCGTTTTTTGGTCTTGAGGTGTTACAGGGTCACGGTGACAGTAGCGAGGCCAGTAACGGCAGTGCCGTCTCGTTGCGTCGCCGGATTAAAGCGATACCGCCTCATCGCATCGAGAAATTTTCGGCGGTAGCCGGATTCATCGATGCGTGGATCGGTTCGGACGCTCGTCACCCTACCCCGCGGATCGACGGTGAAAAGAACTCGGAACGACCTTCCACGCAACGACGCCGGTCTGTTTTCCATTGGCGGTAGGGCGCTAAATCTGACGGAGGGTGGCAAGACATCACCGCCCTCGCCCCCAGTGCCGGGTCCGACACCGTCACCAATCCCCGGGCCCTGCCCCGCGCCCTGCCCACCACCAGAGCCCGACCCAGACCCCGGACCACCGGTGATTCCGTCACCGGACCCACGTGCTTTGGCCATACGAAGCAGCGGTCTGGATGTACGCACCGTGATCGGCTGTTCCACGGGCACGACCTGTAGAACCTTGGGGGTAAAGACGGGAACGATTTGCGGTACCGGATCGGTCTCAACGTCTTCGATGGAGCGCCGAGCTGCATCTGGCAACGGCGGGAGTACGACGTACGTCACTTCCCGACCGCCTCCCCCACCACCGCCGCCGAACCGGCTAGCGTCCGTACCCGCATTGGCCTCCACCGCCGCGTCCACACGCCACAACAACAATGCAAGAATCACAAGATGGAGGACGACCGACACGCCAAAAGAACGCCCCAGTGGTTGCTTTGGCGCTGGAAACCGAGCCGAGGGAATCTTAGGAACCGGTCGCATGATTCCGAATATACACCGAGGGCCCCGCCCGGTTTCCCTGCCGCCCGCTACCAGCTGCCAGCTGCCGGCTACCCGCTGTTCCCAGTTGGCCGTCGGAACGAAGCCTTTTGTACCACCCGAGGATGCTGATGCGGCGGGGGGGGAATGCATACGCGCGTACACGTGGCCGGGGAACAGCAGGCAGCTGGCAGCGGGTAGCCGGCAGCCTCTAATGAAAAAAAACGCGGGCCCCAAGAGGACCCGCGCACATTTTGACCGAATTACGAACCTCTACGCGCCAGCCCCAGTGTCCGTTTCATTTTCCACTTCCGGCGGCGTGAAGCCGATCACCTGCACGCCCGCGCCGCGTGCTAAGTCCATTGCCTCAATCACATCTCGATACTCGCGGTTTCTCGCAGTCTTGATGAAGATGAGTTTCGCAGGCCTGTTATCAAAAATCTCGTGCAATCGTGCATCGAGATCTTCGAACGGTATCGTATCGGCATTGATGGAATACGATCCGTCAACACCCAGTTCCATAACGATCTGGTTGCTCTGAACGGTCTCCATCTGCTCTTGTTCCACTTGCTGTTCGGGAGGCAACTGAACGTCCATGACTTTTCGTGACAGTGGGATCTGCATCATGAAAATGATGAGCAGCACCAACAACACGTCAATCATCGGAACCACATTGGGTTCGTCGTTGAATTGCTTCTCTTCACCACCAACCGACATTCCCATTTCGCGTTACCTCCTTCCGGCGCCCGGCCGCAGCTCTTCCGTCACTGCAGCCAGCACACGAACGCCCGATTTTCGCGCAATGTCCATTGCGTCTTCCACGAACGAGAACTCGAGTTCTTGATCCGCCCGGAAATACATCCGTTTGTCTGGCCGAGTTTCGTAAATCGCCGTGAGTATTTCCGAAAGTTTTTCGTCTTGCGGCGCATCCCCTGCCACCAGACGTGTTACCGGACCAATTTCACCGGTGCCCGGATCAAGATAGTAGATGCCGTTGTTATCAATGCCGAGGACGATATCACCATCTTCTTCCGCCGCTTTATTGATATTCCTGGCCTCTGGCATTTCCGCCTGGAAACCCGCCGTGATGATGGGTGTCACGATCATGAAGATGATCAACAACACCAACATCACGTCGATCATCGGAACCACATTGGGTTCCGATTTTACATCCGCATTTGGTATTGGCTTCATTCGTCAGGTTCTCCCGGGTTGGCAGCCGCACCAACTCTATGGCTGGAGCGGTTCTCCACCGGTTTGCGCCGCCTTGAATTCCTTGGTGAATATCGACCGGCCAAACTCGCTGCCAACACTCTTGATCAAGAAGTCGATCAATTCCTTCGAGGTATACGTCATCTCGACGGTGATCTTCTCAATCTGGACCTGGAAGTAATTGTAGAACCACACCGCCGGAATGGCGACCATCAGACCAAACGCAGTCGCGATCAGCGCCTCGGCAATACCGGCGGACACCGCAGCCAAACCACCCGACCCCGATTCGGCCATACCAGTGAATGAGTTTACCACACCCATTGTGGTGCCCAACAAACCCACAAATGGCGCCGTTGCACCAACGGTCGCGAGCACTGCCAACCCCTGCTTGAGATCTGCGAGCAGGATGAGCATTTGGCGTTCCACCGCGCGTTCGGCCGAGTTGATATCCGAACTGGTCACTGTGGCGCGATCTTGAATAAGCGGCTTCACCTCGGAGAGAGCCTCCCCGAGCACACGTGCAACATGGGAAACCTTCTTCGATTGAGCTAAATCAATTGCGGCGTCAAGCGATTCTTCCTGCAGAAAGCGCGCAAACTCGGGAGCAAAGTTACGCGTCTCTTTTTTGCTCTTACGAAGTCTCCACCACTTGGCCGCAGCGACACTGAGTGAATAGACCGACATCAACGCGAGCACGACAAGGATAAACCGGGAAAACAAACCGGCCTGATCCCAAAGTTCCATTAACGAGCCTTCCATTATCTAGCTCTCCCTTGTCTACTGTTTGAGAATTGCGAATACACCTAGTCGTTACTCGTCGTCTTCTTCACGCTGAATCGTGAACGAAATCGATTGTTGTACCAATACTCGCACTGGTGTCCCTCGCACACGGCCGGGACGGTAGCGACTCCGTACGATTACGTCGCGAGCCGGACCTTCGAACGCCCGATTCGTCGACTGGATAATCTCAACCGAATTTGCCTCAACCCTTCCCGTCGTATCGATCACAAACGATCACAAACGAGAGAATCACGGAGCCCTCGACACCTGCCTGACGCAACATTTCGGGATACCGCGGATTGGGACCCGAGATTCGTTCTGGCGGCTCATCGACAGCCGCTTCGAGAAACGTCTGCGACAAATCAACAGGACCGGTTCCGCCTTCAACACCGCTGAACACACCACCCTCGACGCCAACACCAGAGAAGTCGCGGGGATCAAAACGTTCGCTCAAATCGATTGGGGGTATGTCCGTCGGAATATCGATTGGTGCACTCAAGGTCTGAAAACCCTTCGGCGGGGGATTCAGATTCACGATCTGTTGCGGTGGCGGCTCATCCAGTTCTGGCTCCGGCTCTGGCTCATTTTCCTGCTGTGTCAGGAACACCATGGTCGTGTCAGAGGCCGCCTCTTGAATAATCTCGCCCGCGCGACTCGTGACGACCACGGCCGCCCAAATCAGAACCACGTGCAGGAACATCGACATGGCGGTGCCGGGAACACCCTTACCCGCCTTGTTCTTCGGATCTGATAGGATCAGGTTGTCAAACAAAGTTTAGCCTCCTCCAATATCGCCTCACCTATTGTACCGCCTGACATGTCCCGTTCGCTAGAACCGCGAATGGGAGAAAGATTACAAAACAATGACATCCGGGTGAGGAAAAAGATTACAATATCTTTTTCGTGCCTTACAACTTATTCGCCGACACCCGTCGTGGCAGGATTTACCAGATCCGACGCGTTTGAACCAAGCGGCAAGCTTACGGTGAAGACCGACCCGGCACCACGTCGACTCTTGGCCACGATGGTCCCCCCATGAGCTTCCGCTATCCATTTACAAATCGCCAATCCTAAACCTGCGCCCGCCCGTTGCCCCGTCCGACTGCGGGCAACGTCAGCCCGCCAGAAACGGTCGAAGATATGGGGAAGTTCATGACTTGCAATACCGATTCCGGTATCGCGGACCGCGATGACGACCTGGGTGCCCCGTATATCGCAGTCGATATCGAGTTGACCCCCACGTGGCGTATACTTGGTCGCATTGGTGAGCAAGTTTAACAACAACTGTCGAATTCGGCTCTTGTCCATTGCCAGAACGATCGCTCGGTTGGGAACCTTCACCGCCACATCGATCCCTGCCTGTTCGCCCAGCATGCCAGCAGTCTCGGCAATCTCCGCGAGCAGTAAGCGGATATCGACCTGTTCGAGGTGGAGCGGCGCCCGGCCCTCGTCCGCCCGTGCCAGTGTCAACAGCGAATCGACAAGCTCGGTCATCCGATTCACTTCCACCAAACATTCTTCCAGGATTTCGAGGACCACGGGCGGCGCATTGGGATGGGTAATGGCCCGTTCGACACCGGAGCGAAAAACGGTGAGCGGTGTCTTGAGTTCGTGACTGGCGTCGGCCGTGAAACGTCGCAAGCTGAGGAAATTGCGTTCGAGTCGCACCAACATGTTGTTCAACGTCGAGGTCAGACGAACCAACTCCTCAGTATTTTTTACCTCAATCACTCTTCGGTGCAAGCTGCGACCATCGGTGATGGCTTCGATCTCGTTGATGATGGCATCCATGGGCCGCAATGTCTTCCCGGCGACGAGATACCCGAGTGACGTCGATGCCAGGAGAATCAACGGACCTACGATTAGTAACGCGAATGCGAGCCGGCTGGCCGCAAATCCGGATCCGGACGGCGCGGCCATCAGTATGGCAGCTTCCCGTGTGCCCAACGTCAAACTCCGTCGATAGTATCGCAGTTGGCCAACCGGTGGACCAACGTCGTGGACGGCAAAGATAGACTCAGTACTCCGCTGGCGAGCGACTCGAGCCAATTGCGTCAGCGCATCCGCGGCGGCTTGTTCCTCGCCAGCACCCGTGATGACAATGGTGTCCCCCGTTATTTCAACGGTCGCCGCAGGCCCCGTGGAGTAGTACACGGTCCCGGACTCATCGACGACGACCACGTAGTCCTCAACGGTCGCCAGGATCTGACGGAGGGCCGGCGCAAGGACCTGGTTGCCGAGCGAATCGACTTCGACGACGGGCTCAGAGGCGGGTGTGTTGAAGATGATGTTTGAGATCAGATCGGATTCAACGCTGAGACGATCGTCGATCTCGGCAAAGGGGTCGGGGACTTGCATGAGGTACACGACGCCCGAGAACACAAACATCGTTGCTGCGAGGGTCAGGGCATAGCCTACGGTCAAACGACCGACAATAGTTCGCATCTACGGCCGCAACACGTACCCAACTCCGCGAACGGTGTGAATCAACCGGTTCTCCTTACGATGGTCGATCTTCTTGCGCAAACGGTTGATGACCACATCGACGATGTTGGTACCCGGATCGAAGTCGTAACCCCATGCATATTCCGTGATCAATGTGCGCGACATCACCCTGCCGATGTTTCGCACGAGGTATTCCAACACCGCATATTCCTTTGGTGTGAGATCGACCAACTCACCCGCCCGCCTCACCTCCCGGCTCGACGTATCAATCGTCAAGTCGGCAATCGTCAGCACCGGGGAGACTAACGCTCTGGGTCTTCGGCCG
>JAZDDD010000047.1:0-2570 GCA_036679545.1 Gemmatimonadota bacterium
GCGGAGGGTCTCGTAGGCGCAGAACGCCTCGAGGAAATCCGTTCGGGGGATGTGCCCGGTAATTCGCTGTGGGAAGTCATAGTAGGTAGTGGGGCGGCCACTGACGATGAGATCCTGATTGCCATCAGTACCCGTTTCCGGATGAACATTGTCGAGTCCGATCGTGAACCCGATCGTCAGGCGAGGGAGCTGGTTCCGGAATTGGTGGCCCGGCAGTATGGCATTCTTCCACTTCGAGTCAGTGACTCGACCCTTGAAATCGCCACACCAAATCCATTCGACATAGACTGCGAGAAAACCCTCGCGTTCGCGACAGGGCGCGAGGTCCGTATGAGCCTGGCAAGCCCCTCCTTTGTCGCCAAGAAACTCGACGAGCTGTATCGACCGGAAAACGTGATCGATCAGCTCCTCGAGGGGATGAACCAAACGGATATTCAGCAACTCGACGCCGAGCAGGACGCCGAGGAGCTAAACGTCTCGGCCGAGGAGGCTTCCCAACGACCCGTTGTACGCTTGGTCGATGTCATTTTGTCCGAGGGCATTCTTTCGCGGGCCAGTGACATTCACGTCGAGCCCGAAGAGGGCGGTGTGGCCGTCCGGTATCGTATTGACGGGGTGTTGCGGGAGGTGATGAAGATCCCCCGCGGCGCGGGATTGCCGCTTATCTCACGGTTTAAGATCATCGCCAATCTGGACATAGCGGACCGTTTGCGTCCCCAGGATGGTCGTGCTCGGGTAGCAATCAACGGCGCCGCGGTGGACCTCCGGATCTCGACCCTACCGGCGTCGTTGGGTGAGAAGGTCGTGGTCCGTATTCTGGATGCGCGCGGGACCGTGCTTTCGCTCGATGGTTTGGGGTTGGGTGCCGGAGAAGCCGATCAGATCAAGTCATTGCTGGACTATCGGGACGGCATCATCCTCGTGACCGGACCAACGGGTTCGGGTAAAACAACTACGCTGTACTCCGCCATTCGGCACGTGCAGAGCGAAGGCCTGAACATCGTTACCGTAGAGGACCCGGTCGAATACCGATTGAGTGGGATTGTTCAGGTACAGGTTCACGAGAAAGCGGGTCTCACATTCGCGTCCGCTCTGCGGTCAATTCTCCGTCAGGATCCGGATGTGGTATTGGTTGGTGAGATTCGCGACCGCGAGACCGCCCAGGTAGCCATTCAGGCGTCTCTTACCGGCCACCTGGTTTTTTCGACCCTTCACACCAACGACGCGGCGAATGCGGTAACCCGATTGGCCGATATCGGGATGGAACATTTCAAAATTGCATCGGCTCTCCGTGGTGTCGTAGCGCAAAGACTCATGCGCCGTCTATGCGAAACATGTTCGCAGCCGATGGGCGAAGCGATTCCCGAAAAATTTAAACGTTGGATTCCCGCGGAAACCGAGTTGCATCGGGGCGTGGGTTGTCCCGAGTGCGCGATGACTGGCTACCGCGGACGTTTTTCGATTGTTGAAGTCCTACGTGTGAGTGAGGACATCGAGGCGTTAATTGGCGCTGGCGCCACCGCCGACCGCGTTGCGAAGACAGCTCGGGAGGAGGGCATGAAAAACCTCTGGGATAGTGGTCTTGCGCACGTGATTGCCGGTAATACGACGATTGATGAACTGCTTCGTGTGGTCGATATGCCTTCGGAGCGTCTGCGAAAGAGTGGGGTGAACCAGATTATTCAGGCGCCGCCCGCGGTGAACGGGGAAATCCCCGTGGCGTCGAATCCGAATTTCACCGATGACCGGGGCGCTGGCGCAGCCATCGTTCAACCACCTCCTCGTTATGCCCGTGAGTCGTCGCCCGCGCTTGATTTTGAGTTATTGGAAGGTCAGGGGGCCGGTGACAACTCCGTCAGTGTGACACCGGACACGAGTAAGGGCACAGTACTTTTAGTCGATGACGAAGACCAGTTGCGCCGGGTAATGAGTGATTTGTTGGGGCGTGAGGGTTATGAGGTTATTGAGGCGCGTGATGGTTCGGAGGCGCTGGACCAGGTCGACCGCCATGCGCCTGACGTTGTTGTCCTCGACCTCAATCTCCCGGGAATGGATGGTTACTCGGTACTTGCGGAGTTACGATCACGACCGGCCACAAAAGACATTCCGATAGTCGTGCTAACCGCACGTGGCGATGAAGATAACGAAGTCAGGGTATTTGAGTTGGGTGCCGACGACTTCATGAGCAAACCGTTTCGTGCAAAGGCGTTGTCCGCGCGTTTGCAGGCAGTGCTTGGCAGGCGGCGCGCTAGGTAGGGTCAGTTTGTGTCGGTCTTGTCCCCGGCTCCGTCTTGCATCATCTCGCTGGCCGCTTTGAGCAATTCATTGATGTTGAATGGTTTTCTCAGTACCCGGCAGCCAAGACCATCCAACCACCGCCCTGTCTCCGGTCGTACGTCGGCTGTGACGAGGACCGTCTTCGATTTCAAAGCAGGCCATTGATTCAAAAGACGCTCGGCGAAAGATTCGCCCTGTGATGTAGCGGTGCGTGGGTCCGCAATTACGAGGTCATAGTTACCGCCACCCGCAGTCAGTTTTTCAATCGCTTGATCGGCACTCGCCATGGCATC
>JAZDDD010000470.1:0-4012 GCA_036679545.1 Gemmatimonadota bacterium
ATTTGCATCCCGTCTGAGTGAATGTCTGGCGTTTCGTTATCGAACCGCGGGTTTGACGCATCCGGTGGCCGCACGCAGATGTGGTCTTTGCGAACATCCACGTGCCAAAAGACCCTTCGCGCAACCGCGAACATACACCACTTTGCCGAGAACCTATCGACACCGCCATAATCAACTTCTGACCTGCGGTATTGCGTTCCGTTTAGGACATGCCCCGCCGCCAACATCTTTTCGATATCTTGGGATGACGGAACGTTGTCCAACACAGGGCATCGAAACGTCTGCATCATGTGTGAAACAGATTTCGCGTTCACACGACTCGCGGCTCGCAGACCCGCCAACCGTACCGTGACGCCGCCACTTTCAATGACGGCGCCCGCGTCACTGGGACGTAATGTGTCAGTGCCGGTGGCCGTACGGACCACAATCGTAACGCCATCCGCACTGACTTCCCGCACACTATCGGGAGATCGTGCAAAAACGTGAACCCAACGTCCAGGGCCGGCACAACGCCGAAGAATGAATGGTTGCGGCACGGCTTGGCCAAAACTGAGCGGAGGAGGTCCGGGCGCCTTCACGACAAACAGTTCCTCCCCGGACCGAGCGGGCAAGAAAACGTCGCCTCTCTCGTCAATTCGCGAGGACAAACGCGAGCAGGCCGTCACGACGCGCCGGACATCGACATCATCGTACCCAATATCAATATCAAGCCCGATCGGATGGTCCGACAGCGGCGTATCGATGTCGTAGCCTAACAAGTGTAACGGAAGGTCGACTACGACATCGCGCGGCACATCCACGTCTAGGATATCGATCACATAGCCTGGCCCAACCACTACACTGCGATCCGCTCGTGAACCGATACCGACAAAATCTTCGACGGATGCCCGACACCATTGCCAATGGCCCGACTGGTCAAAAGCCGTGCAACGAGCCCACCCCGCCCTACCGTTGCCACCCGTCGTCTCTGGTACGTTGTGGCAAAGCCACGACCTGTACCAATGCAACGACGCATCGACATATGATCCGGTTCCAAAGTCCATCAAGATCGGTCCTCGATCGAAGATCGAGAGGTGTAACCGATCCGGGTGACCATGTCCAAGGCCGGTTCCCGCGCCTTCCAGTGCCACATACCTCCCATCATCCGTTCGTATGACAACCGGACCACTCGGTTCTACCACAACCGTTTGCTGTCCGTTGGTCTCACCACCATGATTCGTTGGCGTTACGCGGTTCATCCAAAGCAACGCCTTCCATCCAAGGTCCGTGCGATTCATCCCCATGGCCGGACGGTTTTGTTCAACCTCGGCGATCTCTGCGAACCCGATGTCATTTTGTTGTTCTGATCCGTCGTACAACTGGGATAGGATATCCGCGAGCCGCTGGTCGCCGGTCCGTGCAAATCCGATCTCCCAAAGCTCAGCAAACCTCGGCTGCCGAAGCGAGACACCATAGGGAGAGTCTCCACGCGCGGCGAGTGTAAGGTCAGGTAACATGGTTGCCAACGGTGCGGTGTACATCGACCGCAAACGTGCGTGTTCCTCGTACAGGTCTCGGCCCAACACAGATGCAAGTTCAGCCGCGAACAGAAAACCACGCAGGGCAAAGAAATGATAATTTTCGCCCTCGTGCCAACGTCCGCTTGCTCCCACACCGTTGCGCAACAGGGATTCGATTCCAGCGGGCCCGGAAAGACCGTGTGTAATTCGATCTTCGTCGCCGAGGAACAAACCGGCGGCCAATACCGCCGTCGCATTCCAGACCTGACGGTTGGACAACCCCTCGTCAAACGACGCAATCAACTCCGACGACTCTGCGATCATATTCTCGAGCGCAGTACGCAGCGTTGGTGAGATGGAACGAACACTGTCACAGAGTATCATGGCCGCAAGAATCAGTTGCAAAAGCCAAATCGATTCGAGATACGTCGAGAAAAAAAGCCGAGTGGGCCCAAGCACGTTGTCTTGATTGGGAAAGGATCGATATCGAGCGGCGTACGTTTCCAAAACACGCATCGACCAACGATGTGCTTCTTCCTCGGAACGGCCAAGTGCCGCCAGCAGCGCGCCGTGTATGGCCCGCTCTGAAAGCCAGAGGTGGTAACGCCACACCCATGCGCGGTGATGACGCTCCCCCGAAAACATACTGCGGCACACACCACAGTGATGTGTGTGCGGGTCAAACGGATTGAACACCAAACGCGCTCCATCGACGGGACACACACCAAGATCGCGAGACGAAGGCAGGTCGTCCCGCCGGGCGCGAGCAACCTCGCCGAGAGATAGTAACACCTCAGGTTACGTGGACGCCCTGTGAATCGAAATCATATGGCAACACGGTACCGCCTGCGTACGTAACGGCGTTCGAGATCTCTCGTCTGGAATTGGGATCGCCGATAAAGATCATGCACCCACCGGCACCTGCCCCCGTGGCCTTTACACCCCATGCTCCCGCGCTGCGAGCCGCTACTTCGACCGAACGCGTCACGGGTGTCGCAATGCTGGGGTGTAACCGCTGTTGCATCGACCAATTCTCATCGACTAACTCAGCCATCCTGCGCCAATCCCCAGCCTCTAACGCATCCACCGTAGGCGCAACCAAGTCGCGAATGGCATGCAAGGCTTCTTTTACTTCTGGAACGCCCTGGCGGAACGCAGACCACACGCGGTCGTGCGTTTCCGATGAGAAGTGCGTCTGTCCCGTGTAGGCAATTACCATGGCATTTTGAAGCTCGGAAGCCGTTCGCTCAGCAACGCGAAGTTGTGCCACGTTCACTTGGTCTTTGGAAAATTCCAATCGGAGAAAACCACCGAAAGCCGACGCGTATTGATCCTGTCGTCCGCCGGTTAGCCCAAGCTCGACTGCTTCCAATCGGAACGCGAGTTCTGCCAGTTGAGACCGTTCCGGCACACCTGCTCCACAACACTTCGACAGACCCGCAATCAACGCGACATCGAGGGCACCTGACGTGCCCAACCCCGACCCGGGTGGGACTGAGGACGACGATGTGACGCGGACGCCACCATCGGAAGGAAACATGCGTACGGCGGCTTTGTGTAAATCAAGCGTGCCGTTGTATGCCGGACTGGTCCCGTTTTCGTAGACGATCTGCTGGTCGAGTTCCTCGGCAGACAGTTCGATCATGCCGACGTTCGGTTGCACATCAACCGTGACATATCTCGTGATGGCCGCGTTCACGACCGCGCCACCAAACTCGTCTGCAAATATGGGAACGTCCGACCAACCGCCGGCAAAATCCACCCGCACGGGTGCGCGCACACGCACCGTCATCGGGCTTTCCGATCGTGTATCAACCAACGTTCCACGTTGACCAGCTCGCCACGGAGATCCATATCGATCCCCTGAACACGTTGATTGACACCCTGAACACCGCGGGCGTGGTAAAGCCACGTCGTCGGAAGATCGTGAGACAGAATCTGCTGCGCATCTCGCCAGGCGTTTGCGACGCCATCGGCAGTTGTCGCCTCGCGGGCACGCCGCAGCACGGTATTAAACAGAGGATCGTTGTATCCAGGATACGCCAGCGGTCCGTCTTGGCCGCCGTACATTGCGGCAACGTGTCCAAGGGAAAGGTCGCCGGAGACGCCAATGGATAACGCGTCATAGTTGCGGTCCGCAGCCTGTGCCACCGCAAGAAACGACGACAGTTCGAGTAGCCGGATCCGCATCCGCACACCAACGTCCGCCAATTGCGCCTGGACCATTTGCTCAAGCGCGTTCTCTCCACTGCTTACCGCTAGCAACTCGAAGTCGAGATCGACCCCGTCGCGTTGCCGCCAACCGTCTCCTCCCCGCTGCCACCCGAGGCTGTCGAGGACGAATTCTGCCCGGGTTGGATCAAACGGAATAGGATCTCCCGCTGCATACCATCGGTGACCCGGCGAGACCGGCCCCTCGGCAACACCACCGAAACCGTAGACATATGCATCAACCAGTTGTCGACGGTTTATCGCATGTGTCAACGCGCGCCGGATGGAAACGTCTTTAAAAA
>JAZDDD010000471.1:0-9018 GCA_036679545.1 Gemmatimonadota bacterium
TTGGGACCGAAGGCGATACCGGTTGCGCCGGTCAGCCCACCGGCACCGGCTCAGCGAAGTCACCCACATACGTGACGGCCTGCGGATCGTGCTCGGTAACATTGCCGCCGGTGAGGTTCGCGGAGAACATATGTCCCACGCCGCGAGAGGTCTGGGCGCCGAGCACCGAAACACATAATCTTACGTTCAAC
The DNA here is from genome assembly GCA_036679545.1 of Gemmatimonadota bacterium. GTDB lineage: Bacteria > Gemmatimonadota > Gemmatimonadetes > Gemmatimonadales > GWC2-71-9 > JAZDDC01. The sequence continues at coordinate 192 of JAZDDD010000471.1, forward strand.
ACTCAACTTTCAGGTACGGTTGAGTGTTGAGCGGTGAGTTTTACCGCAGCTTGCCGAGTTGGAGGGTGAGTCCGACTAACAGCGAGCGTCGTTTACCGTGGGTGAATACTCACTCTATCGAGGAACGCTCACCGATCTCGAAGTAGCCGAGTCGTTCGTGGCCAATCATCACGCAGCATATACGGGGACCACAACTTACACTCTTCGCAACGGCGAGCGATATGCACAACCTGCCGTCTTCGTCGTCGAGGTGCGCGATGGTAGGGTGACACGCCATTGGGACTTCGTGGACTACTCGGTGGGACCATCGTAAGGACGGTGCCACCGTAGTTCGAAACCCTATGGTCGTACCGGTCTACCTGATCAACCGTAACACGATGACGCGTTCGACATCAAGATCACCTTTTTGAACTCCAATGACGGTCCCCTCCGCGACCCTCATGACGTGGAATCTGTCAGGGAGTCGCACCAGTCCGATTGCGCGGCCATCCCCGTCTAGCACATCCCACTCGGCACCGCTTAGCGCATTTATGCCCCAAGGGTCTATCTCAACCGGGCGCCCCATCCGCTGCACCCAAATCGTGTTGCCGGGCCCGGCTTGCACCCCGGTAATGGCGGGCAAGTGATCCCCCGACTCCACATTTGGACCGTCCGCGGCGCTCGCATCGCCACTAAGCATCTCCAGCTTCAGCCGGAGCAATTCAACCATGGTCCGATGATCGGAATCAGTGAGCGGCTCTCGGCTCCATGCGGCATGGCGGATAACCCGCTCGATTGTTCCCGTTGACGACCACACGAGCAAATCCTGTCGATCGGTGACCGACCAAACCAACCGATTACCCGGAAGTACATCCCAGAACGGGACTGTTGATGATGAGCGGAACACGGATGTTTCCCGGGCCACCGATGCCCGTGGATTGGTAGTCGAACACAAAAACTGTGTCGAGTTCTCCACCGTCGCGGTCGACGTGCAAGATAGCATCCCAGAACACAAAGCGGTTTTCGTCGTTGCGTGACATCGTCATGCCCCGATAATACAAATCGCCGGTCTCCGACCATGCCCATGAATATCCGTTGGGACGAGACGGAACGGAGATGGTACGCCCATATGCACCTTCAGACGAGAAGACATTGATTCGGGCTTGTGCGTAGTCCGGCACGTAGATGGAATCGCCGGCGCCGACGAGCACCGTGTTCACAAAATCACTGAATTCCCCTGGGCCCTGACCTTCGCGACCAGCGTCGTGGAGGAAAACTCCGTCGGCCCCGTAGGTTCGGACCACGTGCGCATGTTGGTCGAGCACGTGAATCCTGTTTTCACTATCAACAGCTACATCCACGATCCTGCCGAAAACATAAGCTTGCCGAAGCCGACCACCACGTTTTGACGTGCGGCCTCCACATTGGGAGTTAAGCGCCCGCAACGACGGGTCGGTCCAGCACCATCAGCAATGCCGGACCGTCCGGCGACGTGAACGGTTCCGCCTGCCGAAAACCTGCTTTCAAATAGCAACGAATCGCGGTCACATTCTCAGGAGATGGATCGACACGAATCTGCATCACGTCAGGATCGAGGAAAAGCTGACCGGCAAACTGTTTCACCATTGCCGTCCCAAGCCCCTGCCCCAAACGTGCACCGTCGGCCAAAAACTGATCAATACCGACAGTCCCGGCTGGAGCCACGTCGGACCACCATGCTTGGCCGCCTTCGGAGACGACATAATATTGGATGAATCCAACGGGATTCCCATCCAGACATGCGAGGAACGGTCGCGCAGCCCCATGGGTGACCGCAGGCAAATACTCATCGCGCAGCGCTTCGACGGTTGCCGGACTTGACCACCACGTCTTGACGTGCGGTCTTTGCAGCCACTCTTGAAAAAACTCAAGGTCTGATTCAACCAAACGCCGAAACTCAAAATGCCAGGCCGGCGGGCAAGCCCGGATGATCACGTGACCCACGTGGTACCACGCGAGGTATTGGTAATATCGATTCAAGGGATACCAAATGACCCAGTCAAAAAGATTGACCCGGAGCGACCTCACGTCGTTACTATTTCTCGCGGGCATGGCGTTTGTTTCTACCGGTGCTTCTACCTGCTCGGTTGGGCCTGATTCAACGTGGAGACTCGAAGAAGCCGAGTTGGTGGCATTGGAAGTGAGGCGCGTGGGCAGTGCAGTAGTGTTGGCTGGTGATCCTTTTTCACCCGTGGACGACACGGTGACAATCGAACGCGGCGCTCAACTGCAATTGACGGCAATCTCTCTTGGCAGCAGTTCTTGTAGAAGGGGCGAGTTATATCATTCACAGACAACCGGGAACGATCTCATGATCACTCTCATCGATTCGGTCTTAACCGGACCCGGCATTGCTTGCACTGATGACCTCGCACCGCTGAGCCGCGATATCTCGCACGGACTCAATGCCGTGGGAACCGCAATCGTCACAGTAAAGGGAAATCCTGATGCACGTGTCACATTCAACGTGACTCCATAAACGAGAAAGGGGCGAGCTCAACGGTCCGCCCCATTTTTCGTGCATCAATGAAGTTTCCTCAAGATCGGGCTGAAGTGTGTTGCGATCGGAGCGGCCGACCCTCGTGCCGATTTATGTTCACCAAGCCAGCGAAGTCCCCCAAGGCTTGAGACTCGGAACTGACTGTGACGTACACCCCTTTCCAAATGTTCAAATAGTCATACATTTGCCAGGATTTTATCACAACTCTGAACCTTCGATCGACACTCACGTGGCGACTAATTTTTGGAGCGATCGATCAAACCATGACCCACGATTACGGCACTCATGAGACCACTCGTTGCACGTTATGGCGTTATGTGGGTGATCACCATCGCGACGCCGGCACAAGCACAACTCGCCGAGCGCCCACTTCGCTTTACGCTGGAGGACTGGGCAGACGAGACTTGGCTATTGTTGGAGGACCGGGATGCGGTCGGAGATGGTCGACTGAGTCGGCTGGGTATTTTACAACGTTTTGACGACAAAATTGACGCCGAGTACCAGTTGGATTTGGTATCCGCCGGATTTTCACCGGTCGATGAGTATTGGTGGCGCACACAGGACAACGGTATTCGGTACTTGGGCAGCAGCATCAATCGCCGGGAACTGTTTCAGCGGACTGACGTGAAGATCGCGGTGCCCGCCGCGGACGACTGGCAAATTCGCGTCCGCCTGAATAACAAGAACAGTCCGACGGTACAGCGGAGTCTTGTCAGAGCGGAAGTCCGAAAGACGTGGCCCTCCGGTATTTATGGTTTCGCCCAAGGATCGCTACACGACATAAAACCAAGTAGCGATATCTCTATTGGGGCCGGTGTCGCCATGCCCTCTATACACGCCAAGGCCACGGTGGCGGTGCTCGATGCTTTCAATGGCGTGACGGAACAGCTCCTGCGAGAATCGAGGTTTGGTCCGACTACCAGCGTCGAGTACGAGAAACATCCCATCGCGTTTCGCGTGTCCGCGGACGTGCAAGCCGGCGATCAGTTGCGGGCGGAAGTTCACGGCGCCATCCTGCTGTCGGCACGGGTTCGCGCCTCCGCGCGCGCACAACCCGATTCTGGATTCACTCAGACCGAGGGGTTCCGTCTACTAGGCGCGCTCGCGGAGTGGAGCGTGAGTCGCCGTTTGACGGTTGGCACGTTCGCGACTCATGTGCGCGCCTCACTCAATCGAAGCGCGTTGCCCCTCGGCATTGCTCAAGATGACTTTCGCCTGATCGAGCAGACCACGCGAATTGGCGGCGTTGTGCTGGCACACCCGACCGACCGATGGGTTATCCAGACTTGGACCGCGCGCAGCTTCCGCCCCGAACATCGCCGCTATACAACCAACGGTGGTTCTGACGTAGACTGGGAAGACCGCGCGTGGAGCGGGAAAACCTCCGCTCGTTACACGTCAAACAGGTTTCTTACAACCGTGGCCATTGACTGGGACTTGAGGGAAGTGGTACACGGCAACGCGACGCTCACTGACTTGAGGCCCGACGAGGAGGGACGCTTCGTGGGTATCGGCCAGGTACCAAGCTTCGAATTCCTCGGGCGCAACCATACGCGAGCACGGTACGAGATTGGGTGGCAATTCGATCCCGGACGCCGCATAACGCTAGGCTTTAAGATCGACCTCGACGCCGACAACTATCGCGGGTCACACTCACGGTTCGACGGCGCACATGGCCGTTTCGAGCTGACCTGGTAGCAGGTATAATCCTCACCGTTCATCACAGGAACAGGAATGCGCAACCCATTCGCCTCCATTGTAGTCCTCATACTGTTTTTACCACCCACCCACGCCCATGCGCTCCAGGCAACACATGCCGGGCACTCGGAGACACCGGAAACAATCGCCACGGTCCGGTTGCTGACCGATTTGGACAACCATGAATTCACGATTGTCGTTGGACCGGTAGACCTGCCAGCGGGCGGACAACATGAAGACGGGGCTCATGGTGGTGTCTATCCCCCCATCGGCACGATAGACATTCCGTTTGACGCGTACATAACAGCGTTCAGCTACGAAGTCGTGGATGGCACTGGTCGTGTGTTATCCAGCGAATTTCTCCATCACCTCAATATCAACGACCCGCACCACCGTGAACTATTTCTGCCGATATCCCGTCGTGTTCTAGGGGCAAGCAAGGAAACCGGTGCCCAATCAGCGCCCGGTTGGTTGCTCGGCCTTCCGCTGACGGGCACAGACCAACTTGTCGTGTCTGCCATGTTTCACAATCCTACCGACACCGATATGCGGGACGTAAGTGTTCGGTTCAGGATGCGTTTCAAACGCGGTGGCTTTGGGCCTTTGTTCAAGGCGTACCCATTTCACATCGACGTGGCGTTTCCCGCTGGCCACAAAGCATTCAACGTCCCGCCCGGACGCAACACCTGGCACTGGGAGGGGAGTCCCGCCATTGCCGGTCGCATTTTGGGTGTTGGCAGTCACATGCACGAGCTGATCGAGAACATCACCCTGACGGATATCACCGAGGACGAACAGATTTGGGAAGGTTGTCCAATCTACGATGACAGCGACGAGGTCGTCGGGATGACCGTCGGCCGGTTATATCGTCATCTGGGTACCAAGGTTTACCCTGACCGTTTGTATCGTGTTGCGGTAACGTACAACAATCCAACGGCCGACACACTGATTGATGGAGGCATGGGCGTCATCGCCGGACTGTTCAGTCCTGCGCGGAACGCAGAATGGCCTGTGGTCGATAAAAGCAATCCACTCTACGAAATCGATCGTCAGCACTACATGAGGGAAGTCGAAGGGAAATGGCAGAACCTCTTGTCACAGGTGCCTCAAGGTGATCAGCTGCAACAGATCGTCTCTCAACCGACGGGGCCTCAGGTTACCAATGGTTGCAACAACCGTCGATGACGGGACCACCATACCGTTGTCACGAACAGTCAATCACAGACATCGATCGAAGTTTTGTTGCAGAATTGACGTACCAACTCTGTCGGCCGTGTTAATGCAAGCACGACGATTGCGCGCACTCGTCAGTTCGCTTGTTCGACCGGCAATCATAGCTCTCGTCATCGGCTCCGCACAGACACCACTCGCGTGGGCCCAAGCGTCTACATACATACCCACGGCAGACTGGTCCACGCCGTTGATCGAGCATCTCATCCGCGCCGGCATCATGGAGGATCCAACACCACTCACGCGGCCCTTTCGGCGTGTGGACGTTGTCAATGCGCTGACCAGCGTAGACACACGAGACGTTTCGCAATCTGTCCGGCAAACCATTCGCACAATAGTGAATGCGTATCGTACCGTAGGGGATGGCCCACAGTATTGGGCACGGGGTTATGTCGGGATGTCGTCGGGCACCCACGCACGTCGCACACCAATACGCGAGGGTGGCAACGGTTTCACTGCGGCCCAGGGTGGGGCCCAGGTCGCAGCAACGTTTGGCCCCGTCGCAGTGTCATCCCATCTTTTAGTTGACGGACGACTCAAAAAGGACCCGGATTACACGGGGAACCGTGACAAATCGCCTCCCCATCGTTTCACCGACGCGTATGTTTCGGTACAGACGGAATACGCCAACATTTTCGTAGGCGCGATGGATCGCAATTGGGGGCCGACGGGCATACCGGGCACTCTCGTGTCGTCTGAACCATATTCGTACGATCACATCCTCGTCGATGTGGGGACTCGACACATCCGTGTGGAAGCACTCATAACCGACTTAGATCCGTTTCGGGCGGCAGACGGTGCCAGGGTCAATCGCAACTGGGCAACCCAAAGAGTCTTGCTCAAACCGTGGCCATGGCTCGTTGCCGTCGTCAGCCAAGCAACCCTTTGGACCGGTGCTGGCAGAGGATTTGAGTTGCGTTGGTTGAATCCGTTCAAGCTCACCAGATCAACCGACATCGACGAGCCGTTTCCGGCCGATTCCGTCAACAGCGTCTACGGAACCGAACTGTGGATTGCGGGACCGGGCGGAACCACACTGCAAGGAGCGTTCACTGTCGATGATTTTGGATTCCAGTTCGGAAGCGGAGCGCCCGACCGACTCGCCGGCACGGCGATCATCGACGTCCCTGTCGGCTTCGACGCTGCATTGCGTGCTTCGTTTTCGTTCGTTTCGAGTCTGGCGTACCGAACCACCCGCCCGGTTGAAACGATCATGCGGCGGGGCATTGGTCTTGGACGAAACTTCTCCGATTACACCGAGGCTGCATTGCAACTGACGACGATGCCGCTAGCAAACTTTGTTGTCATACCAGAGGTCGTGTTGTTGCGACAAGGCGAAGGTGATTTCCGCAAACCGTTCCCACCAACACCGGCTCTGGATCAGCCCTTCTTATTCGAAGGAACCATTGAACGGACATTGCGCCTGGGTATCGGAGCGAATCTGACCTCAGGCCGTTATATCGACGTCCGAGGTCACGTGGGTGTGCATTTCATCAACAACGACGGACATGTGTCAGGATCGACGAGGACGGAAGCCGTTGCCGGTATTCGATTGTCCATCCGTCTCGATGGTCCCGTGGTTTTCAAATAGACGCGGGCTCAAGGAAGGTATGGCATCAAATCTACCAGCCGTACGTCGTCTCGGTCCCTGAGATGTTCCAAGAACCAATACTTATGGCCTGCACCGAACGTGACCAGAATGCGCTTCCCGGGATTTTCCGCAATCGTTTTGTCGATCACACGGGTGTGCCCCACGTTGATGTTGGTCCAGCCACCCGGACCGATCCAATCGTTGAGATACCGGTCGTACACGTCATACTCCGCCTTCGTCGCGATGTCGTACGCATCGGAATGGATGTAATACGGATCGTCCGGATCCCCCGGCGGTTGATACTGCACGCGAGCCGCCCTGCGCAATCCTTGGTACTCCGCCGCCTCATTGGCAAAGCGTTCCGCCGTTTCGAACTCCTCGATGCGCGATCGGCGTAAATCGTTCATCTCTTTCGTCCACGCCGCACATGGTACCATCTCGAAACCCACTTCCGTGGCGAGACGGAACATGAAATCGTTGTATTCCGGAAAGACCACGACCCGAGGTTCTTCCACGACACCTCGTTCCGTGTAGTCGTGCCAGGCCTTAGCCCAACGGTTTGGGGGAATCTCCACACAGACAATGTCGGGGTTGAAGTCGCGGATAGTCGTCTCTAGTTGTTCGAACCCCCAAAGCTCGCTGGTGGGATGCCGGCCATGAATCATCCCCATCACGGCAACCTCAGCGGGTTCCCGCACGGTCGTCTGATCAACGGTTCGCCAGGAATCGGGAATTGCCAACACCGTCAGCTCGTCACTTCCCTCCGACGAAACCCAAAGCGTTTCCCCCGACGGGTGAACGGCCATGACGATCGGCTGTTCACCGATCGGAATGCGAGTGATGACCTTTTTCTCGGCCACGTCAATCACCGACACATCGTGACTCGCGGTGTTGTTCACAAACGCCAACCGTCCGTTCGGCGCAACAACGACCGAGAAGGGTTCGTCACCAATCCCCTCTACGATCGAATCCACGACCTCGAAGGACGCCGTGTTGATCAAGAGGATCTTATCTTCACCCCGCACTGCCACCGCATATTCGATGTCGTCCGGCATGACAGCACCGCCACTTGGATGGGCACCCACCGGCGTTGTGGCTACAATCCGTTCGTTCCACACATCAATGACCGAGACCGTACCGTCATCGTAATTCGGTACGAAGATCAATCTTCCATCTGACGTAGCAGCCGGAGGAAACGGTCGATTGCCAACATCGTATGAACGTGTCAGGACAAACTCGGCAGGATCGAGAAACCACACCAGGTTGGATTGCTCCACCGCCACGAGCAATTCCCCGGTGGGCAGCCAACAGCGACGGTGCACCCCCGGTGGTCACACGTGCGTTTGGCACGTCACCGTCCGGTGGGAATCGCACGACCTGATCGGCACCGAACCGTGTGGCCGCAATACCACCCCCCGGTAAAAGGGCAACGCCGAGCGGTGCATCCGGAACCGTGAGAGCCCCCGATACCGAGAACGTTTCCACCTCAACCATCGTGACACGGTCCGAACCCGCCGCCGCGATGTAGGCCCGGTCGCCGGTAGCTGAGAATACGATCTGATGCGGATTGAGACCCACGTCCAAAACCGCGATTACATCAAAAGACGCTGACGGAACGGATGTGGGCCCGCACGCAACGAGCATCACCACCAACACAATGAACGTTCTCATAAACGGTTTTGCACTTAACCCCCGGCCGGAGCCGTGATTGCCGGGATGATACGGTTCTGGAAAGTCCTATACGTCGACCTGTAGTCGCCACCATGAATGTTCCAACCGTTGAACACCGC
>JAZDDD010000472.1:0-4821 GCA_036679545.1 Gemmatimonadota bacterium
ACCCGACAACAATAGCGTCTGGCGGTACACAAACACGAAGGGAATCGCGAACCCGGTTCCTGCCATCGCCATCGCCAACAATGCGGTACGCATCGGAGGAGCACCCGCAATCCCCGCCGCCGCATAACCTGCCAACGACACCGGTGGTGTGACGTTGGACATTGCCCCAAAATAGAAAATGAAAAGGTGAGCAACCAACAGGGGGACCCCCAATTCCGTCAAGGCAGGTGCGCCGAGGGCCGCCAACACGACGTAGGCAGCGGTGGTCGGCAATCCCATGCCGAGCACGATGGACCCAATGGCCGTGAGTAGCAAGGCAAACGGCAGGTAGCCACCGGAAAGATTGACGATTAATTCCGACATCCGAAGACCGATACCGGTCAGCGACGCCACACCCACCACGATACCGGCCGCGGCACACGCGGACGCGACTTGCACTGCACCTGCAATTGTGCGACGCAGCGCGTCAGACAATTTGGGCATTGTCAGGCGTGTTGCCGAAAACAGTGACGCTGAGACGATGACCGACAAGACACCCCAAAAGGCCGCACGCATGGGGGACCGTCCCAACCCCAACAACATGACAATGACGGCGAGCGGAATCAGGAGGTGCAGCCGTGAAACGACGCCACCGGACGGCTTTTCGGAGCGCCCGAGACCCTCACGACCCGCATGGAAATGGATGGCGGCAAAAAGCGCGACGTAGTAAAGCACCGCCGGTAAAGCCGCTGCCAACGCCACGCGGGTGTATGGGATGTTTGTCCACGTGGCAAGGATAAAAGCACCGGCACCCATGATGGGCGGCATCAGTTGACCACCGGTACTCGCAGCCGCTTCAATGGCACCGGCGACGGACGCGCTGAAGCCTGTTCGCTTCATCAACGGGATGGTGAGCGAACCTGTTGTGACCACGTTCGCAACAGCGCTACCCGACAAGGAACCCATCAACGCGCTGGCCATGGCCGCCGTCTTCGCGGGTCCGCCACGCGAACGCCCCGCGATGCGTGATGCCAACCCAATGAGCAAGTCTCCACCACCGGCGACATCGAGCAACGCACCGAACAAGATGAAAAGGAAAACAAAATCCGCAGAAACACCGAGTGGCACGCCCCAAATACCCTCGGTGCCGAGATAGAGATGCTCAATGAGCCGGACCAAACCATATCCGCGGTGCGCCAACATCCCTGGCAACCATGGACCCGCCATGGCGTATCCGAGGGCGAGCAAGGCAACGGCAACTAACCCGAACCCAACCGTACGTCGCGCCAGCTCGAGTACAAGCAGCAGTGCCGCACCACCGGCGAGGATGTCCAATCGAGAAGCCGAACCAACACGACGAACCAGTTCCTCGTGCTGGGTGATCAAATAGCCACAAGCAAACACCGCGACGGTCAAGAATATGCCGCTGACCAGGTGGTTCATTGTCAACCGGCGCCGTGTTTCGGTCTCGGCCAAATCCCGCCCCGGCCGAACACGAACACCCACACCGAGTAGACCCAGCACCGCGAGTAATCCGAAATGGACGGGACGGTGTACGAGAGCGGTAGACGGCGATACGCCTGCGGCGTAGAGATGGTACAACGTCAGGACGGCCGAGAGTGCGGCGATAACACCGGTGAGCGGACGCATGGGAATAACTATCGACTGGCTACACGCTCGACACGGTCGAGAACGTGCTCTGCAAATGGGAAACAACACGTAAAGGCCGGTGACACGGCGTTGAGGATATGTGTTGAGTGCTCATCCCCTTCGACGACGAAGTCAGACACCAACCGATTTGCCTTGCTATCAAACAATTGTGCACGAATACCGGGACGGCCCCACGCCCTAAAATTGCCGCGTCGTACATCTTTTACGAGTTCCGACGCAAGACCAACGAGATGTCGCCGAGAGTACTTCCGCAACTCCTGGAGCGCGAGTCGGCGGAAGCCGAAATCATTTCGTCGAAACAATGCGAACTGTCGTTTGAGCACGTCCAGCGTTTCACCCGTTTTGAAGTTCTGTAGCCCATCATACTGCTCCCGCCAAAACGCGGGCATCGCGGTGGGGCCAATCTTGGTTGTCCCGTCCACCGTGACCGTAAAGTGAAGGCCCAAATGGAACTGATTACTGAGATCAGGGACAGGGTAAATGTGTCGATGCAACGGTTCGGTGCCTTGGTCCGCAACCAGGTAAACACCTTTGAATGGCAGGATGACGTATTGATCAGCAAACCCGAAGTCCTTCGCTATCACATCGGCGTACAGACCAGCTGCGTTGACTACGTGGCCTGCGACGATGGAGGCGCCGTGGCTCAGAACGACTTTGTCTGAATCACGGTGCCGGTATGCACACCCGGTCCGAACACGAACACCACGCGATGTAACATCCTCCAACAGTTGGCCCACCACACGCGCAGGCGACACGGATGACGTGGTTGGCGAAAAAAGCGCCCGACCCACGGTTCGAACACGAGGCTCATGGTCACGCGCTTCCACTGCAGAAATGAGATGAACGGGACACGCATTTGCCGTCGCTCGTCTGTTCATCTCTTCAAGCGCAGGCAACTCGTCCTCGGTCCGAGTCACCACCAACTTGCCACATTTATTGATGGGAAGACTATGCTCGGCGCAGTACGCGGTGAGGCGACGATTGCCCTCGACCGTAAACCGTGCTTTCAGAGAACCGGGCGGGTAATAAAAACCCGCGTGTAAAACGCCACTGTTCCGTGAGCTGGCATGAAGCCCACAGGCGTTTTCTTTGTCGATGAGCGTCACCGATCGACCCATGTCACGTTTCTTGGCCTCCAACGCGATACTCAAACCAACGATGCCGCCCCCGATAACCAAAAGATCGGTATTGGCCAAATGGACCTCAATTCTCGATCAAACGACCGTAAATAGACCGAAATCTGACGACGAGTAAACACAATTTGATCATGATCTCCGGCAAGGGGCTACCGCAAATGCCCGGGGGCACCATTGTGACCTAGGTCCACGACCGCTTGTTACCAAGTCGGCATGTTACCGGTGCAGCATGCCTCGCGGATTCAACACCCGTTGGGACCCGCGAGGATCTGATCGCACAAACGTTGCAATTGTACCTAGTAGAAATGCCTCGGAGAACGTCACTGATGGTTCCGAAATACGGAAACGCATATAGGACATGCACCTACGGGACTCAACAGTTACGTTGCATCGGATCGACGTTGCGCGGACACCGTGGCAGCCCCACAACTCTGACACAACCATCACACAGTGCCGGTAAATTTGCATCCCGCGCCGAATATGATTATTTCGGAAGTGTCGTAGCTAGTTTTAGCAGCACGAATTAGGATGGATTGACGCATGACCCAAACGTCCCGCGCATTTGGAACGAATTCAGGAGGGTTTGATCGACGAGTACGGACAGAACGAAGAGGTCCGGACCGTCGTCGGCTCTCGATTGCCGTGCCCATCGATCGACGAGCATCGTTAGATCGTCGTATCAACTCGGGACGACGTCTTACGGAATGGTTTGCGCCATCCGACAGCAACGGACAGCCGACAGTCGAGCTCCTCTCGCCGACCGGTGCGGACGCAGCACTTCAGGTGGCAACTCTCCCGACCAAACCGTTGGATGCTCGGGCAAGACGCGCGCGGGTGCCCCGTCAGCCCAAGCAGGGACCGGATTTTGACTCGATCACGTTCGACCACAACCGCCGACAATACGTAGTGACTGCCCTCGAGGAACCAACCGGTCCCAAGGGAGAGTCGGTCTGGCATTGGCGTATAACGGTCGATGGCGTGGTGGAGCACACACTGCGTGCCATGCCACACGAAAGTCCCGAGTCGCTCGAACAACGGGCCATTCGGACACTGGAAGAGACGGGTGCCGGCGCCGTACGTGGACTGCATTTCGAATTCGAAGGCCGGTTGTACCATCTCGAAGACCGAAGCAACGCGTTGTCGCGAGACAGCCTGGGTGACACCGCCATGTGGTGTATCACGTGTGACGGAGTCATGGAGGGAAGTTTTCCTGCCCCGTCCGACGAACAAGAAGTCGTGCTCCGAGCCCGGGCGATTCAGATCGCTCGCCGCAGCGGAGAATATCGAGCGCGGCTGAACACAAAGCGTCAACGATCAAATCGAGGTCTTCCGCCCGCCTCAGGTCGTACGTCTGAATCTCGGCAACCAGAATTACCACGCAGAACCGCCGGCCAACACGCGGCCAAAGAGCCCCGCCCCACACGGCCACGCATCAAATCCGTTGTGAAGATCCCGTTACCGGCACCAAGTCAAACGCAAGCCAAAGCCCCAGCGGTACCGGCGACTGTCACCCCAATGGACAAGCTCATCGTCACGAGCCCAATGCCGTCCCTGAAGGACGCCGCCCCGTCGCGGCCCAATCCCGTAACGCCGCGCATCAGCCAGCCGACCCCGGTAGCCCCACAGATCTCCCATCACACGACTTCTGGGCCACCGCGACAAATCTCAAGCACGGTAAGACCATCCGATCCGCAACCACAACCACGGTCGTCCCAACCTGTCAGGACATCTGGCGCCCGGCGCCAGCCTTCCAGTCCGCGGATCTCACAGCCGGTTCCTATCCGGCCCGCCCCTCCACGACCCAAAAGACGTGGCGGACCCTGGAAAGCAATCAGGGGCCACGGGCCGCAATCACGGATCCAAGCCAATTCGCACCGCCCAGGACTGGATCGATGCAACGCCGCTGCGAATGTTACTGCCCTATGGTATGGGCGCAGTGATTCTTTTGGGTGCATTTCCGTTTGTTGTCAGTCTTTGGATCGCTGCCGGGATCGCCGCATTGGGCTTTCTGGCCAGCCGCAAAGGGACACAAGCC
>JAZDDD010000473.1:0-4651 GCA_036679545.1 Gemmatimonadota bacterium
AGAGGTCACGGCCCAAAGACGACCGGTGCGTGTCCCCGATCCGCCCACGCCCGGGTCGGTCGAGCGCAATTTCACAACAAGCTTGCTCGCCGGCATGCCACTCGACATTGCGGATCTCAACATATTGGCGACACTCGTGCCGGGCGTGGTCGGCTTTGATGCCACCGATAGCTCGGCGGCCGCATTTTCCGTTGCGGGACAACGTCCAGATGCCAACGCGATCACGCTCGATGGTCTCAATTTTGGTTCTGGGCAGGTCCCTCAAGAGGGTTTGCGCAACACCCGCGTTGTCACGAGCACGTATGACGTCTCGCGCGGCGGATTCAGCGGTGGCCTCATTGCATCGACGTCGCGCGGTGGATCCAACCTCCTGCAAGGATCCTTTGGCTACTCCGTGCGAGACGATGGTTTAGCGTTCGAGACTGGGGAGTCGTCGCCGTTTACGTCTGGCTTCAGTCAACATCAGCTTAGTGGCGGACTCGGCGGTCCGCTCGTACACAACCGATTGTTCGTGTTCGTATCCGGGCAAGCGCGATTCCGGAATGATCCTCAACCATCGCTTACTTCCGCGACGATTACGGATCTGCAACGACTTGGTGTATCGCCCGATTCAGTCAATCGATTCATTCGTGTCGTCGATGGTGTAGGCGCGGCACCGGACACCCGGGTCGATCGGGATCGATCCAATGACCGATATTCGACTCTCATCCGCGCTGATTTCCTGGCGTCTAACAGCCACACGCTAATGGTTCGTGGCGATTGGCGCGGTACGAGGCAGGAACCTTCGCAAATATCCGCGCTCTCATTGCCGGAGACGGGGGGACTCAACGAGTCAGGTGGCAGTGGCGTCATGGCAACACTGTCGTCTCGCTTGGGCGTGACACTGATCAATGAAGCTCGTATCTACGGATCGACGTCAAACAGAGATGGCAATCCTTTCCTGTACGCCCCGCAAGGGCGCGTGCAAGTGGCGTCCGAACTCGACGACGGGGCAATAGGGATCAACACTCTTGTGTTCGGTGGCAACACACGTATGCCGATTTCATCGAACCAGCGTTCGTTCGAAATCACCAATGAACTGTCGTGGTTGCCCGGAACCGGTGAGCACCGTTTTAAACTTGGTGTGCTGCTGAGTTTTCAGCGATCCGAAGACATCCTCTCGACGAACCAGTTGGGTATCTACACGTTCAATTCGCTCGCCGATGTTGAGTCCGGGACGCCCGCATCGTTCAGGCGAACACTCGCACCCAATGAGCGTTCGAGTAAGGGCGCCGAGTATGCCGTCTATGTGGGAGACGTTTGGCGGGTGTCGAGGTCTTTCCAGTTTACGTATGGATTGCGGATGGAAGGCACGCGTTTGTTCGACCCTCCCGAGTACAATGCTGATCTGGACGCTCGGTTTGGTGTTGCCACGAATCGGCTACCGTCGGAGTTAGACGCCAGTCCGCGTGCCGGTTTCACATGGACCTTGGGAAACCCAGGTTTTGGGGCCGCGCCGATTTTGATTGTCCGGGGTGGTGTGGGACGTTTTCGGAGCCCCCTGCCAAGCGCTCTTGTTGCCCAGGCACAGAGTTCAACTGGGTTTGATGATTCTCAGCTCATATTGAGTTGTGTCGGAAGCTCGGTGCCAACACCGGCATGGAATACTTACGGGGAAGCGGGTTCGTTGTTGCCCGAGGATTGTGTTGGACCGGCTCAAACAATCGCATCGCGTGCTCCGGGGGCAACGGTTTTCACTGATTCGTTCGGTGCACCCAAGTCGTGGCGTGCATCGCTCGGCTTTCAACGGAATTTGACTTCGCTACTTCGCCTGTCCGTGAACGGTTCGTATGCACGTGGTGTGAGCCAGTACGGATTCCGGGATCTCAACTTGAATACGACGCCACAGTTTGGATTGGCAAATGAGGCCAGTAGACCCGTGTTCGTCGATCCGGCCGACATCGTACCAGTCACAGGCGCCATCAACCTTACCGATTCCCGAATTGACCCGAACTACTCTCAAGTTTTGGAAGTGGGATCTGATCTCGAGTCCGAAACCAAACAGCTGACGGTTTCGCTCGGCGGAATTACGAACAATGGCGTGGTGCTGCAGACATCGTACAGTTGGTCCAATGTTCGCGATCAGTCTTCCCAGTCTTCGCGCTTTGGAAACGGGCGGCTGGCCGGGACGACAACCAGTGGAGATCCGAACATCCGTGAGTGGAGTCGCAGTAGTTACGAACGGCGGCACTCGTTCTTGACCACTATCAGTTATCCATTTGGCACTTCACTGGAGATCACCGCGATCGGTCGTTTTAACTCAGGTACTCCGTATACCCCAATCGTTGGTGCGGACATCAACGGAGATGGAGCGCGCAACGATCACGCATTCATTTTCGACCCAAACACGGTTTCGTCACCCGCCGTGGCGTCAGGGTTTGAACGTTTGTTGGCCTCGACGACGGGCGGCGCGCGACGTTGTCTGGAACGTCAACTCAATGTGGTCGCGGCACGCAATAGCTGTGTTGGGCCCTGGCAGGCTTCGCTGGATTTTCAGGTCAATTTTCGACCAAGATTCCTTGGGTTGGATGGCAATGTTTCCATGTCACTGACGACGGTGAACTTGCTCCGGGGAATCGACGAGTTGTTACACGGTGCGGACGGTGTAAAAGGTTGGGGACTCAACACACGGCCTAACAACACGTTGTTGTTCGTCGATGGGTTCGATGTTGCGACTCAATCATTTCAATATTCCGTCAACGAACGATTCGGTGCTACGAACGTTCGTGCGAACGCTTTCCGGGTCCCGTTTCAGATTGGCATTCAAATACGCGTGGCTCTTGGTCCCAATCGAGGACAAGCGGCGCTGGACCGGATACGAGGTGGCGGGATGCGTGGAGCTGGTGTTGGCCGACGAGGAGGAGCTTTTGGGCGTGGGTTGGGTGCCAGAGGCCGGCCAGGTGGCGGCATAACGGGCGACGATTTCCTATCCCGGTTTTTGACGCTGTTGGTAAATCCGGCGGAAGCGGCGCTTGCACTGCGAGACACATTACAACTCACGGGCGTACAGGTCGAGCAACTCACTGCGATGCGCGACTCGTTGACATCGACCAATGATAGTTTGGCGGCCGATCTTCAACGGGAGATCGAGGAGGTTGGCGGGTCCGACCCGCGGGCGTTGTTGCAGGTCATACGTCCACGGCTACAGGAAGCACAGGGTCGCATCAGTAAAAATCTGGAAGCATTGCGCGAGGTGTTGACCGAAGAGCAGTGGGATCGGCTGCCCGAAGATCTTCGGAATGCGGCTGCGGGTTTCAGGCGGGGGCGGTAGACAAGGGCGGCGTTGAGACGGCCAGAGACGGCAACCCGCAACGAACGTGCAACCCGGGCCGTGGCGGTGGATTACACCTGGGGGGCCAGTTCGCCGTCCGACCCGCTTTCGGTCGTCCAACCTGAAACCCAATTAGTATTCCGTCGTAGTACATATCGTGAAGCGTAAGGGTCATCTCGCCGAATTCGAGCTACTTGTTGCGCTGGCGGTGGTACGGCTCGACGATGAGGCATACGGGGCGGCAATCCGTCGCGAGATTCAAGATCGCGGTGGGCGTGCGGTGTCGATCGGTGCCGTGTATGCGACCCTGGCACGCCTTCAGGATGATGGGTTGGTGGACTCGACATTGTCCGAGCCATTGCCCGTTCGAGGCGGACGGTCACGCAAGTTTTATCGCCTCACCCGCAGGGGCGAAGCCATCGTCAGGCGTTCGGCCACGATGTTGCACCGCATGTTAGACGGTCTCTCCGTCGTGGACGTTCGGCACGCCCCATGACGCATCCGCCCGTTTTCTGGGAAACGCTCCTCCGTCTGGCCACGGCTTCGGCAGAACGCGACGCGGCGGCGGGAGATCTGGCAGAGGAATTCGTTGCCCAAGCCAGTCTAAAGAACGAACAGTTTGCTCGGAACTGGTATCGTCGACATGTCATTGCATCTCTGTATCCCATGATCGCGTGGCGGCTTCGACGCCGCGTTCGCCGGTTCCGGCGCAACGGTTTCCCAACTTCTCCAATCGACGAACGAGGTGTAGCCGCCATGGATCGTCTTGCTCAAGACGTTCGTTATGCCGTTCGGACTCTCATCAACAAACCCGCATATACGCTGGTCGCCGTTCTGACGTTGATGCTCGGTATCGGTGCGCCGACCGCGATTTTCACCGTCGTGAACGGATTGTTCTTCAAGGGAACGCCGGGCGTAGATCCGGTCGGGTTGGTTAACATCAGCCGCAACCTGAACGGTCGATACTTCGACCTGTCCCTACCCGTCATCAAGAATATGCGGGCTGCGGCAACCACGATGGAGGAGGTCGCCGGAGTGTTTCTGACTCCGGTTGCGATCGGGTGGGCAGACTCGGAAGCGACATCGGTCGAAATGAGTGTTGTCGTAACTGCAAACTACTTCCAGACGCTGGGACTGGTGCCATCGCTCGGGCGGTTCTTTGACGAATCGGAGCATTACCCTGCGAGTACTGGCGTATCAGTCATCACGCACTCGCTATGGCAGTCAAGGTACGACGGGGTCTCGGACATTCTGGGCCGATCCTTACACGTCAATGGTCATCCAACACGTATTGTGGGAATTGCTCCGGAAAGCTTTAATGGACCGGCGGTGGGAATTCGG
>JAZDDD010000474.1:0-2234 GCA_036679545.1 Gemmatimonadota bacterium
GCCATCCGAAACTTTGGAAGGTGCATCTGAACTCATCATTGTCCTGGAGCATCAGCCGTATCAGGTCATTGGTGAATTAACTAATCGCGGCAATTCCTTTGTGGGTCCCATCCAAGCGCTCATCGGCGGACGCGCTGATTCAGCATTGGGCTTCCATGAGAAAGCAGGCATTCGGTTTGCGACCACCCCATTGGCCACAGGAGAATTGCAATTTCTGGATGTGCATGTTGCCCGTATCATGGACGGAGAAGGTACCGAAGTCAGTGTGACCGGTGCATTCAGTTGGTCAAAACCCAGAGGCAGCCTACAGGGGTTAGGGATAGAAAATGATAGCTCAGGGATTGATCTGACTGTCACACACCCGATTCTTCGAACCATGGATGCAAACATCTGGTTGAGCGGAAGTTTCTTGTTTCAAAACAACAGCACCGACCTGTTCAACGGAACATCCATCCTCACACGAGACCGCCTCCGCGTGTTGCAGGTACGTGCATTGGGGAATCTGGTTGATCGTACCGGTGCCGACAATGTGATGAGGATTGAATTCAGTCAAGGACTGAATATCTTCGATGCATCTGAAAGCGGTTCGCCGAATCTGTCGCGCACGAGCGGTCAAAGCGACTTCACGAAGTTTCGGGCGGAGGCTCTTCGCAGCCAACCACTCGGCGCTGGATTTATTGGGTTGGTGGGGATGAAAGGACAATACTCGTTTGATTCGTTGCTGGCATCTCAAGAATTCGGCCTAGGCGGGCCAGCGTATGTCCGCGCGTATGATCCCTCAGAGAAACTGGGCGACTCCGGGATCGCACTGAAACTGGAGCTTCAATTCGGACAAGCGGTTCAGCACCAGTATTTCCAGGAGTATCAGGTCTATGCCTTCTATGACTTTGGGGCAACATGGAACCGAGACAGTCTACCTGGAACAGATTCCAGTGATTCACTCGATGCCGCAGGTGCTGGCGTTCGTGCGACTTTCACTCGGAATATTTCTGGAAACTTTGAAATTGCCAAACCCCTTGCAGGTGGCGTGTTTTCCCGAGGTGGCGATCCGAATTCCCCTCGAATCTTTTTTCATGTGGTGGGACAGTACTAGCGATCTCCAAGTCGTGCCCGTAAAACAATCCGTGGTTCCGTCGACGCTTTGGAAAATGGCGGACTGAAGGGAAAGCCCCCGTCAGTCCGCCCTAGCTCTGCCTTTACTTTACAACCGTCAACGATTGGGTGGCCGAATCCAAACTAGTGCCCCCACTACTTGCTCCGGCTGTCACCGTACCCGACCCCTCCTTATCCCCTCGCACGTTCCAGGTCTGACTCACACTGCTTCCTGGGGCTACGTTTCCGACATTTACGGCACTCCCCGGATCCACGTCTTTAAGCAGAATGCTCGGACTCACATTAAAGGTCAGTTGTGCTCCGGTTATCGTGGAACTCCCTGTATTAGTGAGGGTGACGGTAAACGAGGTCCTATCTCCGCGGTTGATCGACGTCGGTCCGGTTATGATAACAACGCCTTGTGGTGGCGTAGAATTATTGACGGTGACCGTCACGCTCGCGGTCACGGTGCCTCCAGGCCCCGTCGCGATCAGCGTAAAAGTAGTCGTCGTGGTTGGGCTGACTGAGCTGCTCCCATCAGCAGGCTGATTCGCACCGCCATTGATCGATACGCTATCTGCATTCGTGGTCAACCACGTGAGGGTGGAGGTTGCCCCGACCGTGATTGTGGACGGGACAGCAGAGAAGCTATCAACAGTCGGCGGTCCTGGGGGCGCGGGATTAACCGTGACGTTAATAGCATCCGAGCCGGGTAGGCCTCCGCTATCCGTCACCGCGGCGGTGATGGTATGGGTGCCAACCGACAGCGTGGTCGTGGCGAACGCGCCACCGCTGCCGATGGTGCCATCGCCGACAGCGTGGTCGTGGCGAACGCGCCACCGCTGCCGATGGTGCCATCGAGACTGGAGGTCCAGGCGAGACTCGCGGTCAAGGTCCCATCCTCCGCATCCGTGGCGGTACCCGCAAAACTTATACTCGTGCCCTCACCCACGGACGTGCCTGAAGGTGGTGCCGTGATCGTGACAATCGGAGGTGTGTTGACGGGCGGTGCCGTGACCGTGACGCTGATAGCATCCGAGCCGGGTAGGCCTCCGCTATCCGTCACCGCGGCGGTGATGGTATGGGTGCCAACCGACAGCGTGGTCGTGGCGAACGCGCCACCGCTGCCGATGGTGCCATCG
>JAZDDD010000475.1:0-5745 GCA_036679545.1 Gemmatimonadota bacterium
AATAGGCAACGGCATGTACGCTTCAAACTCTTCGATCTGCGCGTCCAAGCCCCATTCCCGAAACTTTGCCAGCGCGTACTCGGCAACGGCCCGAGAGCCCGGAGCACCTGCATGGTGTGGCTCCTCGGTCATCGCCAACATATACTCGCGAAGCAGCGCGGTATCCGGCGTGGACCGAATTCGATCCTCGAACGCGACTCTATCTGCCAAAGCATCAGCTGGAAATCCTCGAATCGGGGCAGATTGTCCGGAGACGGCATTTGCGGCGCCACCAGCAAGCAATGCAACAAGTGCGACGTTTGAGCATCTTTGTGAACGATTCATGGTCCCCGTCAAGTTGAAGCCAATGCTGTAGGAAGGAGTTGCAAGACTCCGATCTTACCGGAAACGTTTCCTCCGGTCCAGACATGCGGGCTTTGAATGTAGCGACTCGGACCATACGTTTCGCCCCATGGTGAGAACGACAACCGCTCAGCAACGCGCCGCAGACTGGAACGCTAAGGGGATTCCGCGCGCCCTGTGGCCGGATGTGGGCCGGGACGCTATCGAGACCGCACATAGGGCGATTTGGAAAGCCACCGTCGAACGGCTCGCCGGAGACACGCCGACGATGGCACTCAACGAAGACTCCGAACGACCATTGAGCATCGCGGCCACGCTATCCGGAATGGGGCCATTGTTAGGGTATTGGCGAGAGCAGAAGAAAGTCTCTTGCGACCCATTCACGTCACAGTTGTTTTTGTCCCACTTGGACCACGGCCGCCGCCGCGCATTCAAGATGGAAACCGGCCTCACCAACATTCTCGCCGCTTGCAGGGACAAATCCATCCGGCCCATCGTGATGAAGGGCATGTTCACCGCGCGACGGTATTTCCCCGAGCCGGGAACGAGACCGCAGGCCGACATCGACTTACTTGTACGACCAGACGACGTCGAGGGGACACGGGCCGCCCTGCAAAACGCTGATTTCCGCCAGTCCACCAAACCGTCCCACGGCGCCGAAACGTGGACCCCATCGGGCATCACATCGATCCGATCCGTCGAGATGGACCACGCCGAAAACCCATGGACGGTGGACCTCCACACTTCCATCGACAAACCATATTTTCGTAGACGATGGTCGAAGTTTGGCACCGTCGTTTTCGCAGTAACAGAAAGATGGACGATACGACAACGGATGGCGTTGGTATTCGGCCAACCGCTGCTGTTGGCACATCTGGCATTTCATACAGCGCGTGATATCAACCGAGTACGACTCGTCCGACTCGTCGAGCTAGCGCTCGTCATGAGACAGGACCGTCTTTTGGACTGGGATGCATGTGCGAAACTTTTAGACCAGTGTGGTGTGATGGGTCTCGTCTACCCCGCGTTCGCGCTCGCCGACCGCATTGCGCCAGGTTGCGTGCAAACCGGGTTTCTCGACAGCCTGGCCACCGTAACCACAAAACGTCTCCGACAGGCAACCGACAGACTCCATCGCAGTCCCTTGCGTGCTTATTTCAAACGGAGTCCGTCTGAGCGACTGATGTGGGCCGATGGACCAATCGAAACATTCATGTGCTGGTCTGACATCCTATGGCCCACCGGCCGATCGGTGCCCGATCAGCTGCGCCTCGTCAAGCGAAGATTCCACATGGCCACAGGACGAACGCCGCGGTTGTGAAAGCAGGATGCAACCCCAGATTGCGCATCAGAAACGAATACGGCGGAGGGGCCGGACCTTTGTTGAAACCACTACCGCATGCGCCACCCACTCGTAGCCAACACTGAACGCATATTCCTGTCGCTGCTCCGTGTACATCGGTGCGGCGTGGTGTGCGACATAGGTTCCAAGGATGGAACTCATGCGGAACTGTTTCGCCAGGCACTACCCAAGAGTAGAGTTCTCGCGTTTGAAGCCAATCCAACCAACGTGCAGGAAATCGAACGTGCCGCCAATCTGTCAAGTGCAGGGATAGAACTGTATCCCGTTGCGGTGAGCAACACGGATGGAACGAGCACGTTTCATGTCGTCACCGGACCAAACGAGCGCATAACCGATCCTCGAGCTTGGCGGGGTATGAGTTCGCTGCGTAACCGTGTGGAGGATAGCAACGCCTGGTGGCACGGCTTACCCGTGCGTACCGAAGAAGTGAGCACGGTCCGCCTCGATAGCATCCTAATCGGTGTCCGCGGCACCGTCGCGCTGTGGATTGACGTCGAAGGCGTCGCGTACGAAGTGCTCCAGGGAGCCGAAGCAGTACTCAATCACGTCCGAGTCGTCCACGTAGAAGTAGAGACAGAACCGTTTTGGCGCGACCAAAAGGTCGAGATGCACGTCAGGGAGTTCATGGAGCAACGAGGATTCGCCCTGGTAGCGCGCGGACCCAGCCAACCACAACGAGACCTCGTTTTCGTTCAACGAGCTGGGGCCCGCATCTCCTACGTGCTGACTTTTATCATTGTCGCCATGCTCCGCCTTGTCCTACCACCCTGGCGGACATTTCGTCGCTGGCGGGTTCAGGGGCACACAACTACGATGTGAGGGTCCAGGCACGTGTTTGGTGAACATATGATCTTCGACCGTTCGTATACATCAGCGTACAAATAGAGACACAGTTGCAAGACCAAACCACTCCACTGATCACGGTCATCATCCCGACCTTTAACCGCGTCGCTTACCTCAAGACGGCTTTGACATCTGTGTTTGATCAAACAATGTCAAACTGGGAGGCGCTTGTCATCGATGACGGATCCACGGACGGAACCGGAGAATATGTATCCGGGTTGAATGATGACCGCGTGAAGTTGTTTACTATGGATCACTGTGGTGTGCCAGCACAGGTCCGCAACGTTGGTATCGTAAACGCACGTGGACGATACATCGCCTTTCTCGACTCGGACGATATGTGGGCTCCCAACAAATTGGAGCGACAAACGAGCTTGTTGGCTGAACGAAAAACGGCGCTTTGGAGCTATACGCACTTTACTCGCATTGACGGCCAGGGAAAACAACTCAGCGACAAAGCCATAAAAAAATGGCAGCCGTATTCCGGAGCCATCCTACACGAGTTGATCACCATTGACGCAATCATTGCCATGCCGACGGTCATGGTGGCAACGCAACTCCTGACACAAGCCGGTCCTTTCGACCCCGAGCTAGTGTACTGCGAAGACTACGATCTTTGGTTTCGTTTAGCCGTAAAGGGCGAAGCATTGGCAATTCCGGAACGGCTGAGTTTTGTTCGCGTATCTCCGGACAGTTACGTGCGGGATCGTGCCGCAGTGCACAGGTCGTGGATCGCAACGTATGGAAAGCTGGCACGCACTGGCGATGCATCAGTGCGACGCCTCTGCGAGCAACAGACCGGACACTCGATGGTCGCACTAGCAAAGTTGTACTCTGCCAGCGGCCGGATTCGGCCTGCGGCGGCGGAAATGGTCCGATCGTTTGGTCGCCACCCAACCTCTTCTAGATGGTGGCGGGAACTGCCGAAGACCGTGCCACGCGCCGTGATGTCAAAGATGGGGCTCCTCAGAACTCGCGGCGCGGATTGAGCGTGAGTCCCGTGTCGCCCACCGTGCCGCGTGTAAGCGTGATCTTACCGACGTTCAATCGAGCAAGATTCCTACCTGAGGCAATCGAGTCAATTCGGCAACAGACATATCCCAACGTCGAGACAATCGTGGTCGATGACGGATCGACCGACGGTACGCGTTCGTACCTGGCGTCCCTGACCAATCCGAAGATCCAAGTGATTCTCCAAAAACATGGCGGCAACATCGCAGCGGCGCGCAACACGGGAATCAAAACGTCCACCGGCGTGTTCGTGGCGTTTCTCGACTCCGATGACGTTTTGATGAAAAGGAGCTTGGAAACGCTCGTTAAAGAACTCCTGCACAACACGGACCAAGGTTGGAGTTACGGGCGTCATCAACTCATGGATTCAACCGGCCACGACATCAGTGTCGAACCAAACCGGTTGCCGGAACTCCCGTCCGGATTCATCCTGCGAGACATCCTGGCGGATCGAGCTGCGCCGACCATTGGCGCTGTCATGGTCCGTCAAACCCTCATCGCAAAAACGGGCATGTTTGATGAAACGCTGCCGCTTGCCGAAGATTATGACCTTTGGCTTCGCCTAGCAATCGCGGCTCCGGCCGTCGCTATTGATGCAACACTCGTGAGGGTCAGACAACACGATGATCGTACAACGTCGAAGACACCCGACATGGCGCGTTGCAAAGCGATAGTCTTCGCAAAGCTAAAGGCCATGGCGGCCGATGAAGACGTGCGCCGTACGTGTGCCCGCCTACGCGGCGAACAGTTGATCAAACATGCGGCGATGATCTCAACGCGAGACACGCGGTGGAAGGCGTTGCAGGTTTTGGCGCAAGCCGCACCCACCCGGGGCGCCACATTCGCATGGTGGCGCGAGCTGGCCAAGATTTTCGTGCGACCGGCTATGCCGCGCACGACCTCACAAAACTAAACTAGACCAAATATCTTCATTGCTCGTCGAATATCCGCCCGCACGTTGGCGACAAACGCACGACCTCTTTGGCCACCCGAGCAAGTGGGCGTACAACCAATTTGCGCAGGCGACCGAGATCTAACAGTTCCGTTTGAACACCACAGTGTTCAAACAGCATGCGATATTCAACGTCAGCCAACCGCGGCAGCCCGTTGACGATGACCAAACCAACGTCCTCCGGCGTAGAGTCCTCAAGCCGGCGACGGAGAAACACGATGTTCGCAGCACTGCCCGCCGTTAACGCATGACCGTCCAAACCCAACCGTTCAGCCGCTGTTTTGCCGACCGCATCCTGCAACCGTTCCTCCGATAACATTCCTATTCGGCGAGCAACGCGCAGCTCTCGGAGTATCGTCCCCTGCCCACTCAGCAACGCGTCGGTACCAATCAAGACATCGACACCGCCAGCCAGAAGGGACGCTGGCGCGGTGCGCTCGTACAGGTAGACGTTGGATGACGGGCACCAGACCACGGCGGCCCCTGCAGCCCGCAACGAGCTTACCCCCAGATCATCCACACCAACAACATGGACCGCAATCAGCCGGTCATCCAATAAACCCGCCGCTTGCAGTTCACGAACCTCCGCCGCCATCGCGGAGCTGGAGCCTTCGGCGAGGTGTATGGAAAATGGCTGCCCCGACTTGAGTTGCGTCTTGAAATCAGAGAGATCGGGCGTCAAACGTAGGGAGTGTGTGCAGGCTAGACGGATTACGTTGACGGGAAAACTCTCGTCAAACAAGGGCTCCCACGCATCATGGTGCACAACAGTCGTGACACCGCCAATAAGGTTCTTCAGCGCACCAAAAAGAAGTGCGTCGCGCCGGGCGACCTTTTTCGCGTGCGACAACTCAGACCCGAACCGCGTGTGTAAGTCCGTTCCCCACTCGTAGACATCGCGGTACGGGGGTGTGCCCAATTGCGGGTAATGATTTCGATGAAGATGGTCGTGCGCGTTGATCAAACCCGGGCGAAAATGCCCCTCACCCAGCGATAGCTCAAAATCACATTCGGCTTCCGGTGATACCATGTAGCGTGCGTGAACGGCTATCCGTTCCCCGGCCGTCGTGGTGAGACCGAAGCTCACAATGTGAAGCGAAGTGCAAGGACAAGCGGGAGTCCCTCCTGTTCGGCATAAACCCTTTCCCGGCCAACAGCTTCGTAAAACGACCTGACGCTGGGACCCACCACCGAATCTACCTGTCGATCCAGACGCAATCCGAACGGACTCGAG
>JAZDDD010000476.1:0-8297 GCA_036679545.1 Gemmatimonadota bacterium
GAGGGTAGGTGACGTTCGAAACGCCGTGGAAACGAAGCGCTGTTCGCCCGAACCCTGGTACTGGATGCCGGAATTCGCCGTAAACGAGGGAATCCAGTTGGCAAATGCGTTCCGCACGGCCCACGATGCGGGGGCCTCGTCGTTTAGGACCTGCCGGTAAGCCGGGTTATTTCGCAACGACACATCGATAGCGTCTCGCAACGACAACGTCTGCGGAGCCGAAGGCAGTTGCTGGGCGGCGACTGGTGCGACGACACCAATCATGAGTGTGCCAATCAAAAGAGCGCGGTGTTTCATGGGTTTACCTGGTTGCGTTGGAAAAACATGTCCCCAACGATGTTACGCACATTCCGGAGCCAAAGTTTCAGGAGGAGTTGGCTCATCGAACAGAAGAAAAGTAATGCAGTCGTGACAAAAATCAGCGAGTTTTTCTAGCGAACTGCGCCGTCCCAAATTCGCTCGGCGATAATCCCGGTGCTGGGAATTTCGACTTTGACCAATAACCCGGCATCATCGAACCAGCACTCTCTCCGGTCCGCCCCGGACGATAAGACGACGACCGTCGTGTGCATGGAACGCCCGTCGATCACCAGAGTGCCACCGTCTCTGGTGGTCAGCTCGAAATCGGTCCGGCGATCTTCACGCGGCCACGTCAATCGCACCGTTCCCGAGGCACGACGAGGCGGGACGGCGTAAAATGCAAAGGCCGAGTCCGAGACCACGAAGCTGCGTGGCGCAGCCGGATATTCCCGGGCCGACTCACCTCGTTCGGATTCGGTCCGGAACACTAACCTGCGGGGCCCGAATTGAGCCACGACGCGGTAACCTCCCGCCTGGGTTTGACTCTCAAAGGCGGTTGGAAGGGAGTCGAGACCGATGGTGAGTGTGGATGTGACGACGACCCTCGTTCGACGGGGCGGGTACGACACGGTGGACGTAATTCGAAAGCCCGCCGAGGTTCGCATGACGCGAAATTCCTCTCTCGCGATGATGTCGCGACCGCGACTGACGGCAAAAATCCCCTCGTCAACCACCTGGGACGCATGCGCTGGCCGAGGAAATAGGGCAGCCAGTAGGCAGACGGCGCATCTGGCAAGACGACGTCCAATTGCAGATTTGGCCAAGCGCGCGGGACGTATCATATGATGAATATAGGGACGTGTTCCCTCAGAAGTGGCGGGGACTGCCAAATGGGGTGTTGATTGGTTGGTATGCAGCGGGTAAACCGACGAAGCGCCGGCTTCCAGCGCAGGACACGCAGAGCGGTGTCCGCCTGGGAGATTGGCATCGTAGCGACTTTGCTGACCCTCGGGGTTTGGCTCAAAGTGCCGGTGTTGATTCTGGGTGTGTTTGCGGTTGCGACCGCGGCGATCAATGTCGGGTTTGCGATTCGGTTGGGGCGACCCGCGTTTGTCGGGATCTCGGTCCTCTCGCTGCTCGGCGCCGCCGCCGCTGTCGATACGTCGCGTCGTGTAAACGCCGTGGAGACTGGATGGGAGGTGGTCAATGAAAATCTGATCCAGCGGGCAAGTCGAGAGTTGGAAGCTGCGCTCGGGGAGGCGGTCGAACTCGTTGAAGCGTTAGCGGAACGGGGTGCGGCGTTGCCGGACATTCCCCGATCGGATGCGTTCGGCTTGCTGGAGGGCGGTCTGGCCGGCCGCAGTCCGGAGCGTGGTGTTGTTGTGTTCGACGGCGATGGGGATCCCTGGGTTTGGGCCGGTCGCATGCGCTTGCCGGTTGAACCTCGCCAGAGTGGTCTCAGATCGAGAATAACGCCGTTTTATGTCGTTATCGAAGCGGAGCAGCGTGTCGGTGATCGCGTGGCAATCGGCCAAGTCGTCCTGAGTGCTGACAGTTCAATCCCCGATCGCGATCTGACAGTGGCCCTGCGCTTTGTGCGGGCAACCGGTTCGGGTTTGCAGTTCTATGACCCGGACAACGCGCCGTCGTCTGCGGATGTTTTTGACTATTGCATGCCCGGTTGCACCGACGTGACGGCGCCGGATACGTTGTTCTCCGTTCGAACGGTTCCTCCGCGCCAGGGGGAGTTCAAGCTCGAACTGATCGATCGCGGGGGCCGACGTGTGGCGCTTGCCGTTGCCCTGAGTCTAGCCGCGCTCGTTGGTGTTGGTCGTTTGTGGCTTCGCTGGCTTGGTGTTTTGGGCATGGGTGTACTTCTCATTTCCACCCCCCTGGCCGTGCGGCTCGGACTCGGCGGGTTCTTCTCGCCACAGCGCTACTACCTTCAAGTTGGCGCGTGGATCAGTGCGTCCGCCGGAACATTATTTGTGCTCGGAGCCATTAGTATCATGGTCGTCGCCGCGCGTTGGAGAAGTCCCGGTGGTCCGCGTGTCGTCGCCCTGATACCGGCCCTGTTCATCGGAGTCACTGCTCCGTTTCTCCTGCAATCGCTTGCGATGGGTGTCACGCTGTCTAGCTCTGGGACTGGAGTCGGCACGTGGCTTGGGTGGACTACCGCGCTTGCGACCTCGGTAACGGGACTAACCCTCGTTGGAGCCAGAGCGGCCAGGTTGTCCGGTTTGCGACCACCACCGTCTTGGACATTGTGGGTGGTTTGTGCTGGTACGCTCGCGGCCTCCTTGACGGGGTTGGCGACGTGGCGTCCCGTGGTGGGGTGGCCGTTTTGGTATTCCGTTTTATGGGTGCCGCTTTTTGTTGGTGCGTTACTTCCTGCCAGACGGATCCGGGTGCTGATCGGTTCCGCGGTTGTTTCGGCTGCGGCCGCCACAGTTTTGACGTGGGGCGCGGTCGCGAACGGTCGAGTGGAATTCGCGAATCGTGACGTGTCGGTGCTTATTTTTGGGGTCGATCCCTTCGCCGACAGGTACTTGGAACGTCTCGGTACCGATCTACAGACCCGGGCCGTTCCCCAGAGCGCGGCGCAGTTATATGCAGGTTGGCAACGCTCGCAACTGGCTCCCGATTACCCCGCGGTCTTATCGTCGTGGACACCGGGTTTGGAACGTATTGCCCATGTGGAGTTGGCTGAACTCGCTGTGTCGGACTCCACAACACGCGCCGTGGTGGCGGACGTTATCGACGAGCACGAGCCCCGTATCACGCCAATCGTGGGCTTACCGGGCGCGCACTATATCCTGGCCGTTCCGTTTCCGGGGGGGGATGTGGTGACGGTCACGTTGGGGCCCAGGTCACGATCCATTGAAGACCATCGGGTGGCTCGATTCCTTCGAGGGGATGCAAACTCCGATGTGGCGCACGGACTGACCATATCCGATCGGCGTTTGGTTGGCAGCGCACCGCCGATCCTGACGTGGAGGCGTGAAGGCTTTGTGGTGCGAGGCGAACAATCGTTCACCGCGCTTGGGGTGTTGCCCGATACGGGTGCGACCAATGAGGACGGCGAACAGCACATGCGGGTGGAAGTGTCCATCGGTGGTGGTGTGTCGGCTCTTGTCATTCGTGGCGCGTTGCTCGCCATTGTGACTGTCATCGTCGCGGCTTTGTTGTGGTGGTTCGGCGAAATGTTGCGTGGGCGTTTCCCGTGGCGACTGTTTGTACACGGTATCCAACCCCGTTCGTATCGTGCTCAGCTCACTGGTGTACTCGGTGTCTTCGTCATCGGACCAACACTGATTTTCGCCGTATGGAGTGTGAGCCGCATAGGCGCGGAAGTGGCGCGTACGCGCGATGTCGTACTCGAGCAATCGCTGCGCGATGCCGCGTCTGGCTTCGACTTCTCCAATCCCGCGCGATCCATCGCATTGGACTCGCTTGCTCGGCAATTCAATACCGATCTGATTCTGTACGAAGATGGCGTGCTTGCGGGCGCCAGCGAACCTGTCTTGACCGAGCTTGGGTTAATCGAGTCATACCTGGCACCCCGGTTATTTCGGTTGCTTGCCATTGAAGGTGGGTTGGAGGCCATAGCCGATCGGAACATCGCGGGTAGGCCAATTCGTGTTGCCTACCGGTCGTTGAGTGGTGTGCGCGGTCGTTCCGTCGTGTTGTCTGCGGCCCGTTTGATCGACGTGCGTGGCAGCACGGAAGCCTTTGCGGTGATCTTAGCGGTGACCCTTGGCTTGGCCGCCGCGGTGGGAATGGCGTCTCGGGCGGCTCGTATGCTGGCGCGACCGGTGCAAGAACTTCGCGCGGCGGCGGGAGCTGTTGGGCAGGGGAACGCTTTACCGGCATTTGCGCCGGATACCCTGCCAGAGTTTGCGCCGGTGGTGGAAGCGTTCCAACGCATGGCGAGCGATGTACAAAGCCACCAGGAAGCGTTGCAACGAGCCCTGAAATTTACCGAGGCCATTCTCAGCAACGTTGCCACCGGTGTGGTGGCGCTTGACCGACACATGCGTGTCACCACGGCCAACCCGCGTGCGATCGCGTTGATCGGGAAGAAACCGGACCCAAACCGCGCGTTGCCCGATGAGGTTGGAGGTGAGTGGGTCCCGGTGTGGCGGTGGGTGCGGGAGTTTCTCACAACTGGCGAATCCGTTGACGCGCGTGAGTTCACCGTGGGTAAGGTGCGTGTTCGTGTGCAGGTGGCTGCATTAACATCTGCGGACGGTGGTGTTGTGGTTGCGCTCGATGATGCCACCGAGTTGGCAATGGCGGAGCGCATTCTGGCGTGGGGTGAGATGGCGCGGCAGGTCGCCCATGAAATAAAGAACCCCCTCACGCCGATCCGATTGGGGATTCAACACCTGCAGCGGGCCTACCGTGACCCGCGGGGAGACTTCGATGAGACGTTGAACCGCACCAGCCAACAGATTCTGGATGAAATTGAGCGGTTGGATGCCATTGCCCGCGCGTTTTCGCGGTTTGGAGCACCACCGGCGAAGGCGAGCCCGCTCCAGCGTGTTGACGTGGCTAAGGTCGCGAAGGAAACCGTGTCGCTGTATTCCATGGGTGGCGGTACGGATGTCGCGCTCATCGCCCGCGCGCCCATCATGGGGCGAGTGCGTGCCGACGAGTTGAAGGAAGTGCTGGTCAACTTGATCGAGAATGCTCGCGGAGCCGGTGCCACACACGTTTCGGTCGAGGTCGGTAAAGATGACGGACATGCGGCGCGTTTTCGCGTGCGGGACAACGGAAACGGGATTCCCTCGGAAAACGTTTCGCGCATCTTCGAGCCGCAATTTTCAACAAACACAAGTGGCACCGGTTTAGGTTTGGCGATTTGTAAACGATTGGTAGAATCGTGGGGTGGACGAATTGAGGTGGAGAGTGTGGTGGGTAAGGGGACGACGATGACGTTTAACGTAGGGTAATCCATGACTGAAGTAACGACACACACCGGTTCTGTGAAAACCGCCAAACGCACACACGGGTTTACTGAATCGGTGATTCGAGGCATGACCCGTTTGGCAACGGAGCATGACGCTATCAACCTCGCGCAGGGCTTCCCCAACTTTCCCGCGCCCGCTGTCATCAAGGAAGCGGCCGTACGGGCGATACGCGACGAAATTAACCAATACGCAGTGACATGGGGTGCGCCTCGTCTGCGACGCGCGTTGGCGCACACGTATGGCACCTGGTACAACATGGATGTCGATCCGGATACTGAGATTACGGTGTGCTGCGGTGCTACCGAAGCGATGGTGTCGGCCCTCATGGCCATTGTGGATCCGGGTGACGAGGTCATCGTTTTCGAACCGTACTACGAGAACTACGGTCCGGACGCCATTCTGTGTGGTGCAAAACCCGTGTTCGTCCCCATGCCCATCGCGGACTCGCTGGATCTGGATCGTGTTGCGGAGGCGTTCAGCGCGAAAACCCGCGCGATTGTGCTCAACACGCCTAACAACCCGTCGGGTCGGGTGTTGTCCCGCGATGAACTGTTGGCCATCGCGGAACTCTGTGTAAAATACGATGTCGTGGCGTTTACCGATGAGATCTACGAACAAATTTTTTACGAGGGGGAGCATATCCCCTTGGCCACCCTGCCCGGAATGCGCGAACGGACTGTAACGGTGAGCGGGGCTTCGAAGACCTTTAGTGTGACGGGTTGGCGGATTGGCACCATCGTTGCCCCGCCAGCGTTGAGTGGCGCAATCAGAAAGGTGCATGATTTCCTGACGGTTGGAGCGCCAGCGCCACTGCAAGAGGGTGTGGCCGCGGGGTTGGAGTCCTTGAAGGCCGATTACTACGATGGTCTCAAGCGGGACTATCGCGAACGACGAGACTTGCTTTGCAACGGACTCCAGGCCGCGGGTTTTCGCCTAACGCCGCCGGCGGGGGCCTACTATGTGCTGGCTGACTTCTCGGATTTGAGTGATGAGCCGGATGACGTTTTTGCCGAGTGGTTGACGAAGCACATCGGTGTTGCCCCCGTGCCCGGCTCGAGCTTCTACCGGGGGGACGGTGGTAGATCGTTGGTCCGTTTTGCGTTCTGTAAGACACACGACATGCTCAAGGCGGCTAGCGAGCAGTTGGCTGGCGTGAGGGGTGCGGCGGATGTGAGACCCGTACAATAAATCGGTTAGTCGCACATTAGATTATCCTAATGAATATGGTTTGTCCGTACGGTGCGGAACCAGGTCGTCGTATCGTGCATTTGTGGATGTGAAGGGTTGATTCGGATTTTTCTTGGGAGTAGATCGCCATGTTGGTGAAGCGCGCAAGTGACATCAAATCATCGGAAATTACACCGGAACGAGTTTATCTAAACCGTCGTCAATTCGTCGGCGGTGTTGCGGCAGTCGGTGCCGCTGTGTCGGTTCCGTTGGTACTGGGACGTAACGCCAATGCGGCCGAGTCGCCGACGGGATCGGCAGGGACCGAGGATAAGCTGACACCGTACGATGACGTGACAACGTACAACAACTTTTATGAGTTTGGTGTCCGGAAAGAAGACCCCGCTCGCAATGCCGGCTCGTTGCGCACGTCGCCGTGGACGGTGAAGGTGGACGGTGAGTGCAACAAACCAGGCGAGTTGGATCTGGATGACCTACTTCGTGGCATCACCACCGAGGAGCGTGTCTATCGACTGCGATGTGTGGAGGCGTGGTCCATGGTGATTCCCTGGGAGGGGTTCTCATTGAACCAATTGCTACCCCGGTTTGAGCCAACGTCAAAGGCAAAATTCGTGGAGTTCACGACGTTGTTGGATCCGGCGCAAATGCCGGGACAACGTAGTAGTGTGCTCGACTGGCCGTATGTCGAAGGTCTCCGGATGGATGAGGCAATGCACCCGCTCGCCATCTTCGCAACAGGTCTTTACGGTCGTCCGCTACCAAACCAAAACGGAGCACCTTTCCGGTTGGTCGTTCCCTGGAAGTACGGGTTCAAGAGTATCAAGTCGATCGTGCGGATTCGGTTCACCGAACAACAACCCGTGAATACGTGGCAGGTGTCAAACGGTCGGGAATACGGGTTTTACTCGAACGTGAATCCTGAGGTCAATCACCCGCGTTGGACCCAGGCCCGTGAGCGGCGGATTGGGGAGTTTTTCAAACGCCGTACGTTGATGTTCAATGGGTACGCGGAGGAGGTTGGCTCTCTTTACGCTGGAATGGATCTGTCGGTCAACTACTAGTGGTGGAAGTTTCACTTTAGTCGGAGGAGAACGTGACGCAGGCGCAGTGGGTTCGGCGAGTGCTCAAACCGGTGACATGGATCGCGTGTCTTGCCCCATTTGGACTCATCGGGTTCGATGGCTTGACGGGAGGTTTGAGTGCCAACCCCATCGAGGATATCACTCACCGTACAGGTACCACCGGTCTCATCATACTGTTGGTTGCTCTGGGCGTCACACCCGTGACACGGTGGACGCGTATTGGTGCGTTGATCGGTATGCGCCGGTTGTTGGGACTCTTTGCTTACTTCTACGCCGTCCTCCACTTTCTCACCTACCTTGTTCTCGATCAGTTTTTTGGATGGAGTTTTATCATCCAGGACATCGTGGAGCGGCCCTATATCACAGTGGGGTTCGCCGCGCTGGTGTTGTTGACACCGCTTGCAGTCACGTCGACAAAGGGTTGGATCAAACGGTTGGGTGGGAAACGTTGGAACGCCTTACACAAGACGGTCTACGTTTCTACTGCATTCGGTGTACTCCACTACCTCTGGCTCGTGAAGGCTGATACCACCAAGCCGATTCTCTTTGCAGGGATATTGGTGGCGCTGCTGGTCACGAGATTACAACGCAAGCCTCGAGCAAAGCGCGCCAAACGCAAAGCCCCCACCACCTCTGGTTTGGGTGCGGTGGCGAGCGTGGACTAATCTGCCTGCGGTGAAGGTCCTGTCATCATGAGCGATGGGACGACATCCTATCCACTCGATTGCCGCACATCACTACCGCACAGTGTGAC